>JAUVBS010000358.1 GCA_030591105.1 bacterium
GGTGCGCGGCTTCGATGAAATCCCAAACGATCAGGAAGTAGCCGGCGTAACCGGTCTGGCCGATAATGTCGAGTTCGTATTCGAGCCGCTCAGTCAGTTCGTCGGTGATCTCGGCATAACGCTCGTTCAGGCCGCGGCGGGCAAGATGCGCCAGATAGGCGTCCGGCGAACTGAATTCGGTTGGTAGGGCGAATTCCGGCAGCAGTAGCTGGTCCGTCTGTAGCTCGAAATCGACCATCTCGGCGATCCGCAGCGAGTTGGCGAGCGCTGCGGGCCAGTCCTGGAAAAGCGTGTGCATTTCTTGTGACGATTTGAAATAGACCTCGGGGGTTTCCGATCGCCAGCGGGTCGGATCGTCCAGCGTCCGCCCGGTCTGGATCGCCAATAGAATGTCGTGCGCTTCGTGGTGCGATCGATCGAGGAAGTGGCAGTCGTTGGTCACCACGATCTCGACCCCCACCTCTTTGGCGACGCGCGGGACGCCGGCGCGCACGCGGGCTTCGCCGTCCAGACCGTGGTTCTGGATCTCGAGAAAGTAGTGATCCTTACCAAAGATGTCCCGGTAATCGGCAGCCGCCGCCACGGCAGCTTCCGGGTCACCGTGGTTCAGGTGGAAACTGGGCTCACCGGCGAGGCACGCGCTCAAGCCGATCAACCCCTCACTGTGCTCAGCGAGCAGCTGCTTGTCGATGCGCGGCCGGTAGTAGAATCCCTCCATGAAGCCGATCGACGCGAGCTCGACCAGGTTACGCCAACCGGCGGCGTTGCGCGCGAGCAGGATCAGGTGGTGATTACGCGCATCCTTGCGAGCGGTCCGATCGCGGTGGTCGCGTGCGACGTACGCCTCCATACCCAGAATCGGTTTGATCCCTTCGGCACGACAATTCAGATAGAACTCGACCGCACCGAACATATTGCCATGGTCGGTCAATGCCAGCGCCGGCTGGCCGTATTCAGCGGCGCGGTGCGCCATGGCTCGGGTCTTCATCGCGCCGTCGAGCAGAGAATAGTCGCTGTGGTTGTGGAGGTGAACGAAGGTCGGCTCGCCCATCGCGCTGATCCTATCCGCTAGCGCCGACGCCACGCGTCGGTCGGGTTGTTGCAACTCGGTTGTTTCCGGCAGCGCCGTTCGACGGCGGCCGACTGCGCGGACACCCACCTTACCAACCTATGCCACCGCGATCAATGACAGACGAGTGGTAGGGTGCGCATGGCGACATTGCCGGCACGGTCGGCCACCTCGATTCCGAGCAGGTAATCCCCCGCCGGTAGATCGTCGGGTAGCTCGATCAGCACGCGGTCCCGCGGTAAATCCGGCTCGGCGATCAGAGTCTCGCCATCGAGCCATACCCGGATCGAGCCAGGATCGACGCCGGCGCCTTGATCGCTGATGCTGACGCGCAGTACCTTCCAGACCGGTAGCGCCACGCCGTTTTTACTCGTTTCCCGCCCGCGGGCGATGGGCCGGGGCCGCTCCCAACACTCGATTTCCGGAACTGTGGCATCGCGCATGAGTGCATACCTACCGGGGTTTACCAGCGGAAATATCCAGCCAATGCCGTTGCTCGCTACAGCCGGCTCGTCCTCGTACACCCAGCGATCCTCCGCGAAGCGATAGACCCCCACGCCGGCCGGCGGTTGCGGTGACGCACCAACGCCCGGTGCCGGCAAGCCACGGCCCGGGAGCGGCACCGGCACAGGAGCACGAAGCGGCCAATCGCCAGCCAGGTACCAGGTAGCCTGGTCGCCGGTGTGCAGGGCTTGCTCGGCGGCCACGCGGGCGGTATCGACGCGGCCGGGCAGAAGGAACAGCCGGACCGGTTCGTACACCGGATCGCCGGCAGCCGGCGACAGATCTAAGACCCGGTCTGAAGACGGCCCGAACACCGCGCTACCGTCGGTCACCGGACCAGCGCCGGCGACGAGGCGCGGTCCGACCAAGGGCGTGAACCGGACCAACGGTTCGATGTCCGGATGGCCTGGCCAGACTGCGCCAGCCGGAGCGCGGCACCAGGTCAGAGACGGCTTGCGCACCGGTTCAGCGGCCGACCTGCCATCGAGATCGCTGCGGTCGCCCGTGCCAACGGTGTCGTCGTACGCGGTATCACTGTCCGCCGCAACACTTCCCGTCGCGCCGGCGACCACCCGGACCGACCAGTTGCACTCGGTGCGGTTGCCGGCATGGTCGACGGCGATCAGAGTCAGGCGGTGCTCGCCCGCCGCCAGTCCGCGACCGTCGGGACCACCAAACCATTCCGCTCCCGATCGGCCGTCCAGGCGATTGGCAGACCGGCGGTGAAGCCATCGCTCCGGTCGTTCATCGGTCTGCAACCACTCCAAACGCATCTGACTCTGACCCGCAAAGGTAAACCGATCGTTGTGCGCGGCGAACACTTCCTGGCCATCGAGCAGCAAGCGCACCGTGTAGGGCTCGAGCCGATGCCCCATGGCATCGGAGCGGTCGACCAGCCGCGCCGTGAACGCCACCGGACCGGTGATCGTCACTGCGGGCAGGGTGCCCAGCAATCCGCGGCGGCCGGTGGCAGCGAGTAGCTGCGCTTCGCGATGCCCGTTGATACGGGAGCGACCGCTCGCAGGTACCGCGCGCAACTGCTCGATGACCGGCGGGATCGAGTCCGGCACAGCGAAGAAACGGAGTGGATTGAGCGGTCGTTGCTCGGCATCGCGCACCTCGAAGTGCAGGTGTGGGCCGTTCGTAGCGCTCTGGCCGGAAAGACCGAGGATCTCACCCTTGACCACCGACAAGCGGCGCGGTGCGAGAGAGAAATCGACGCGGTAGCCACCGCTGCGGATATGCTCGGCGCGGACCAGCGATCGCGTCCGGTCGCCGAATCGCTCGAGGTGTGCATAGATGTAGGTGTTTCCGGACCGGCCGTGCAGGTACAGCGCCTTGCCGTAACCGGTCGGCGACGTACGCAGCCGACTGACGTAACCGTCCTCCACCGCACGCACCGCAAAACCGGTCATGCTTTCGGTTTTCAGGTCGAGGCCGGCATGGAAGCGCCCATCCCGGTGCTCCATGAAATTACTCGTCAGGTAGCGATCCGGCAGATCGAGGGGCCAGCGCGGTGGCGGCGCA
>JAUVBS010000123.1 GCA_030591105.1 bacterium
AGGGTGATCAACAGCAGCAAGCTCAGCAACCGTCGCTGACCGAGTTGCGCGGCGCGTACTCCCCAGGCCATGGTGAAGCTCGAGAAGAGCAGTACCACGGTGTTGGTCGCGCCGAGGTTCTTGTCGAGAAAGGTATGGGCGAACAGGAACACTTCCGGGTGGTGCGCGCGGTAGATGGCGTAGATGCAGAACAGTCCGCTGAACAGGAGGATTTCGGTCACCAGGAAGAGCCAGATGCCGAGCTTGGCAGCTCCATACTGCTGCTCCGGAGTATCGAAATGGTGGGCGAGCGTGAACTTACCCGGGTAGCCGCCCTGGCTAAAACCGAGGCGATCCGCGGTGCGACCTGCGAGGCGACCTGCGGCGCGATCCGCGGCGCCATCGGTGACGCGATCCGTAACGTTGGCTGCGGCGTGAGTCGAGTCGGGACTCATCCCTTCACCTCCGGCCGCAGCAGGTAGTCGCCCGTTCGTTCATCGAACTCGTTGACGCTGAAATCGTAGGGGTCGGTCAACACCGGTTCTTCGGCGAAATTGTCATGAATCGGTGGCGAGGCTGTTTGCCACTCGAGCGATGCTCCTCCCCACGGATTGGCCGGCGCCTTGCGGCCCTTGACCAGCGAGTGGATCAGATAAATGGCGGTGATGATGAAGCCGATCGCCAGCAGGTACGACCCGATCGAAGAGATCACGTGGTAGATCGTGAACTCGGACGGGTAGTTGTAATAGCGCCGCGGCATGCCCTTGCTGCCCATCACGAACTGGGTGAAGAAAGTGACGTTGAAACCGACGAACACCAGTGCGGCGGCGATGACACTCCAGCGTTCGCTGTACATCCGGCCGAACATCTTGGGCCACCAGTGATGCAAGCCGCCCAGAAACGCGATCACCACGCTGCCCATCATCGTGTAGTGGAAATGGGCGACGATGAAGTAGGTGTCGTGCAGGTGTACGTCGGTCGCCAACGAGCCGAGGAACAGGCCGGTCAACCCGCCGATACCGAACAGCAAGATGAACGCCAGGGCGTACAGCATCGGCGCGTTGAGTCGGATCTCGCCCTTGTATAGCGTGGCGATCCAGTTAAACACCTTGATTGCCGACGGGATCGAGACGCTGAACGTCAGTGCCGAGAAGACCATGTTCGCCAGGTTCGACTGGCCGCTGACGAACAGGTGGTGCCCCCAGACCAGGAAGCTCAGGATCGCAATGGCGATGGAAGAGAAGGCGATCATCCGGTAACCGAAGATCCGCTTGCGGCTGTGCACCGAGATCAATTCGCTGATCACGCCCATCGCCGGCAGGATCATGATGTAGACCGCCGGGTGGCTGTAGAACCAGAAGAAGTGCTGGAACAGAACCGGGTCACCGCCGAGCGCCGGATCGAAGATGCCGATCCCGAGCATCCGTTCCGCGATCAACAGCAACACCGTTATGCCGAGCACCGGCGTGGCCAGTACCTGGATGATCGCCGTGGCATAGAGCGCCCACAGAAACAGCGGCATACCGAACCAGCCCATTCCCGCCGGGCGCATGCGGTGGATGGTGACGATGAAGTTCAGACCGGTGAAGATCGAACTGAAACCGAGGATGAATACCCCGAGGGTGACCAGAACCACCGAGCCGTTGGTCGTCGTGCTGTAAGGGGTGTAGAACGTCCAGCCGGTGTCGACGCCGCCGAGCCAAATCGCCGCCAGCAAGAAGATCGCGCCCCCGAGGTAGAGGTGAAAGCTGGCGAGGTTCAGCCGCGGCAACGCGACATCTTTAGCCCCTAACTGCAGCGGTAATATGAAGTTGCCAAGCGCCGCCGGGATCCCCGGAATGATGAACAAGAAGATCATGATCGCGCCGTGCAGCGTGAACATACGGTTATAGGTGTCGGCGTCGACGATGGTCTGCCCCGGAGTCAGCAGCTCGGTCCGGACCAGCAACGCGAAGATACCGCCAAGGAAAAAAGAGGTCAGGATCGCGACCAGATACATCACCCCGATCCGCTTGTGGTCGAGGGTCAGCAACCACGACTTGATGCCATAGCTGCAATTCAAATAGTCGGTGCCGCCAGTGGTCTGGCCGTCGGTCGGCACGGTGGCGGCGTTGTTCGTTGCGGTGTCACCGCTCATCTATTTCTCCTCGGAGTGATCAGGGTCTTCAGGGTGATCAAGGTTATCAGGATTATCAGGGAGGTCCGGTTGATCGGAGTGATCCGAGTCGGCGTCACTGCTCGCCGGCTCCTGCGGCGCGTGTCGGGAAATCGATTTGAAGTAGGCGATCAGCATGGTGATCTCCTTGTCCTTCAACTTCCCGGCGTAGGTCGGCATCACCGGTTCGAAACCCGCGATGACCGACGCCGCCGGATCGAGCATCGACTCGCGGACGTAGTCCTCGTCGACGACGATCGTCGCCCCGTCGCGGGTCGCAAAGCTACCCGCGAACATATCCTGGAAGGTCGGCCCGATGCCCGCGGTGCCATCGACGCTGTGGCACTGGGTGCACCCCTTGGTCAGATACAACTTCTCGCCGGCTTCGGCGGGTGGCAGGGTGTCGAGCAGGCCGTCCGCGTCGCGTAGCCAGGTCTCGAAACCGCCCGGCTCGTGAACGATGACCCGCGAAAGCATGTCCGAGTGGCCGGTGCCGCAGTATTCGGTGCAGAGCAGCGGATAATCACCCGGCTCGATGGCCTGGAACCAGATCTTGCTGTAGCGACCTGGTACCACGTCCTTCTTCACGCGGAAGGCCGGGATCCAAAGCGAGTGGATCACGTCCTCGGAAGTCATCACCAGCTTGACCGGCCGGTCGACCGGTACGTGCAGTTCGCTGGCGGTATGACCGTTGGGATAACCGAAGAACCACTGCCACTTTTGACCGGTGACCGATATCTCGTAAGCGTTGGCCGGTGGGGTCGACATGTTCAGGAAGCTCTTGAATCCGAGGTAGAAGATCAATACACACAGTAGCGTCGGAATAACGGTCCAGATCACCTCGAGCCGCGTGTTGTGCGGCGGAGAATCCTCGGCCTGATAACCCTTACGACGACGGAACTGGACGACGAAGGTCACCATCAAGCCGACGATCAGTGCGAAGAAGATCACCGAAATCACGTAGATCACGTAGAAGACGGTATCGACCTCGCCCGCGATGGACGACGCGGCGCTCGGGAGTCAGAAGGAGTCCTGTAGCTGGCCCAAGAAAGGCCTGCTCGCGGTCGCTAGCATCTGTCCACCGGATAGACGAAAAAGATCCACTAAATCGATGGAATTACTCCTATTTAGGAGGGCGACAAGATTGCTCAAGCCTGTCAACTACTGACCTACCTCAGGGTTACGCCAAGAGAGCGGGGGTGGCCCACGCTTCGTCCGCGGAGCTCCGGAAACGGATTAGGCGCCCTTTTTCGCCCTTTTTCGGTCACGTCTCCAGAAATTGAATATCAATATCGCTATAACCAGTAAAGTCAGCAAGCCGCCGGCCTTCAGGAGACGTTGGGCGGCCGGCCCGTAGCGGCCGTGGGCCGCGTCGTACCGGAAGCAGTACAGCAGGAATCTGTCCTGCGCCGTGCCAATTTCGCCATCGCCAGCCTCGACCAGCGAAAGCCGAACCGTCCGCGGATCGTACTGAACGCCATACAGATAGCGCGATACCCGGCCGTCCGGGGTCAGCACGATGATCACCGCCGCGTGGGCGAATTCCTGGCGCTCCTCATTCCAGCGGAATCCGAAGCCGACGGCATCGGTGAGATGCCGGATCTGCTGCTCATCGCCCGTCAAAAAGTGCCAGCCGCCGGCTGCCGAGGGCCGGCCGAGATCCTCGACGTAGTTCAGCTTCTTGAGCTTGGCCAAAGTCGGTCGCTCGCTGGGATCGAAGCTGACCGACAGGACCGCGAATTCGTCACCGGCGGTCCAGCTGAGCTGCTTCATCGCATCGCTGAGCCCGTTGGCGACCAGACCGCACAGCATGGGGCAAGTCATGTACATCAGGTTGAGGATCACCGGCTGCCCGCGACCGAAGTAATCGCCGAGACGGACCTGCCGGCCCTCTTCGTCAAGGAACGAGGCGTCGAGCGGTATCTGGTGGTCCAGTTGCTCGGTGATGCCGACCCCGACCAGCTCTGCCGGTAGCGGCTCGGTGCGATCCTGGGCCACCGCCGCTGCGGGGAGCAGCACGCACGAGGCGACCCAAGCGGTGGCGAGTGACCTGAGAACGACTGTGACGACGAGACGATTCACGACTTCCGTTCTGCCGGTGCCAAGCGGTCGCACCGCGTTACTCCTGCGTCGGAGCATGTGCTAGTGGCTGGGCCGGTTCCGGCGCGGAGGCCGGTAGTGGCGGTGTGGTGTTTGGCTTCTGAACCTGGGCGCGCGGTTGTGATTCCGCGCGTTCGGTGTCGAGTCCTTCCTGGATGACCAGCTCCACGGCGCGCTGGACCGGGATACCGACAACACCGTTTTCCTGGTCGATCCAGCGGTAGCTGTGCAGTTGCTGTTGTTGCCCGGCCAGCGAGGCGACGAGCGCTTCGTTGCGGGGTACAACGACCTTGGTGTTGTACTCCTGGCGCGCGGCCCGGTAGAAATAAGCCTGCAACAACAGGATGCTCACGAAGAGTAGGATCACGAACAACGCACCGATGGTGAATATCAGTGGTATGTGGAGATCTTCCTTGGCCGCGGCCATGGCTACCTCTTCTCTATGGTCCGCGTTCACGGCGACGCCGACGGCGGACTAGGCGTTTTCGAAATTCAACGAATCGCGTAGGCGTGGGTCCTGGGTCGGGACCAGCGACCGGTTACCGGCCAGTAGAGCCAGCGTTGCCAGCCAGATCCCGCCGATGCCCACGAAACAGGTTACATCCAACAGATCGAGCCTGACCCGGTCGGGACTGAATACCGGCATTGCCAGCCAGTAGACGTTGACCCACTGGGCGATGACGATCCAGACGGCCCAGACCGCCAGCAGCTTGCGGCTGCGCTTGGCGAAACGGGATATCAGCCCGAGAAACGGCGCCAGCCAGGTGAAAAAGATCAGGATCACGCCGACACGGCCCCAACCGTTCTGCGATCGTACCAGATACCAGACCGTTTCCTCGGGGATGTTGGCGTACCAGTAGAGCATGTACTGGCTGAAGGCGATGTACGCCCAGAAAAAAGTGAATGCGAACATCAGCTTGCCGTAGTCGTGCAAATGCTCGCCGCTGACGATATTCTCGAGTCGACCGGTGCTCTGCAACGCCAGTGTCACCAAGGTCAGCACGGCGCAGAAGGTCACGAAACCGGTGGCGAAGTAGTAGACGCCGAACATGGTGCTGAACCAGGCGAAATCGAGGGTCATCAACAGGTCCATGCCGGCAAAGCTACAGGTCAGTGCGAACACCACGAGGGCAAAGCCACTGAGATTCTCCATCTGCTTCGTGAGCTTTACCTCGCCGGTTTCGTCCTGCCGCAGCGATTTGCGCCAGAAGTAAAACGCGAGCCAGATCCAGGCGACGAAGTACACGACCCAGCGAATCGTGAAGAACGTCTTGTTCAGGTAGGGCGCCTTGTGTGCGAGCAGCGCCGCCTGTTCGGCCGGTACGTGGCCGCTCGCCCACGCGTAGATGTGGCTCAAATTGAGCAAGATCGGCAGAGCGAGCAGTGCCAGCACCACCAGGTTGGCGGCCATCAATTCGGGTAGGCGACGGATCACCACACTCCAGCTAGAGCGGGTCACGTGCTGTAGCGCCACGAAGACCAGAGCGCCGAGCGAGATCCCCAGGAAGTAAGCGTAGCTGACCAGGTACGAGAAGCCGAAATGGCGCAAGCCGTCTGCTTTGGCGAGGCCGAGCGCGACGCTCGCTGCGAGGGCCACTAGACCGACGCCGCCGGCGACCATATAGATCCGCGGGCCGAGCGAACCCAAAGTGGTCTTGGTATCGGCGAGTTTTGGTGCTTGCGAATGGGCCACGGTCTCTTCTCCGGGCTGCGCCGGCTCGTTGGCCGGCGGGTCACGACGCCGGGGCGTCTATTTCAGGGTCTTGCGCACGTCCTCGGGCACGTCGCTGACCGTCGCGTTACGGGCTCGCTGGAGTGCGCGCACGTAGGCGACGATGGCCCAACGGTCGGCGACCGGAATCTGCGGCCCGTAGCCGGGCATGCTGCGGATCCCGTTGGTGATCGTGTTGAACAGGTGGCCGTTGGTCCGCTCGAGGACCACTTCGCTGGCCAGGTCGGTCGGCGGGGTCCAGGTCCCCTCCTGAAGAGCCTCGGCGCGGCTGTGCACCGTACTGTTGCCGTCGGCAGCGAGGCCGTGGCAGATCGCGCAGTAGATCGCAAATCGTTCCTGGCCACGCGCGAGCAACGCCGCCGTCACCGGCAACGGGAAACCGGTGCCGAACTCGCCGTTCGCAGCCAAGCCGTAATAGAGCAGGTCGTCGTCGTCGAGCTGGCCGCGGGCCACCGTGCCGGCCGGTGCTAAGCGCATGGACCGGCCGTCCTGGAAGAACGGGTTGGTCGACTGCGCCTTGTACTTCGGCTGGCTGTCCATATCGAAGACGACCTGGATCCGCGGCTCGGTCTTGACCGACTGGCGCGCCTTGAGCAAAA
>JAUVBS010000460.1 GCA_030591105.1 bacterium
GAAAAGTCGGACGACACGGCCGAGGAGTTGGTAGCCGAGGCCGAAACCGAGACGGCAGAACAGTCGGACGAAGCGCCGGCCGATCAAGATGAGAAGTTAGGCGAGATCGCCAAGAAGGCCGAATCCTCAGCGGACGCAGAGACAGCAGAGACACCGCCGGAGGCCGTCGATCAGACGGATGATCCCGAGGCGTCGGATCCTGCCAAGGACACCACCGAGTAGGTGTTCGCGACCGACGTCCGACACGCCTGATGCAGGGGTGGAGGTTCGCCTCCACCCTCGCTTTTTTCGGTAGCAGCGGTCGGTAGTAAACGAGGCGGACGATGGCAGCAATCGATCCACGCCCGCGGCTCCGGGTCGCCTTCTGGACCCTAGGCTGTCGACTCAATCAGTACGATACCGAGGTCATGCGAACCGCGCTCTCGGCGACTTACCCCGTGGTGGTGGTCGACTGGCACGACGAGGCCGATCTCTACGTTTTGAACAGCTGTACCGTCACCGGCAAGGCGGACCAGGAATGCCGACGGCTGGCTCGTCAGGTCAAGCGGCGGCATCCCGCCGGCAAGGTGGTCGTGGCCGGCTGTTACGCCCAGACGCAGCCGGCTCAGTTGGCGGTGATTCCAGAAATCGACGCCGTCATCGGTAATACGCTCAAGGAGGACACGGCAGCCTGGTTGCCGGATCTGCTGGCCGCAACCGCCGGCCCGCTGATCCGCGTCGAACCGTTTGCGACCGACGCCGAGCTACGCACCCCGTTGATCGACCGCTTTGCTGATCGCAGCCGCGCGTTCATCAAGGTACAAGACGGTTGCAATCTGCGTTGCAGTTATTGCCTGATCTGGCAGGCCCGCGGACCCGCTCGGTCGCGCCGCGTCGATGAAGTGCTGGCGCAAGTTGGTCAGTTAGAGGCGGCCGGCTACCGCGAGCTGGTTCTGACCGGGATCAACCTCGGTAGCTACGGACAAGACCTCGGCGACAGCGACGGTCTCGTCAGGTTATTGCGAACGTGTGCCGACACTTTCAGTACCTTGAGGTTCCGTCTCGGCAGCATCCATCCCGACGAGGTGACCGATCATCTACTCGAGCTGATCGCGCTGCGCCCCCAATTGCGACCGCACCTGCATATCTCGCTACAGAGCGGCTCGGACTCGGTGCTTGCCCGCATGCGGCGGCCCTACCGCGGCGCTGCCGCTCGCGAAGCGGTTACCCGGGCCGCCGCTTCGCTACCGCATTGCGCCATCGGGGCCGACCTGATCGTTGGCTTTCCCGGCGAGAGTGCGGCCGAGTTCGCGGCGACGCAGCAAATGGTCGAGGATCTACCTTTCAGTTACTTGCACGTATTCCGGTTCTCGCCACGGCCGGGCACGGCTGCCGCCACGCTGGCCGATCCAGTGCATCCGGAATCGGCGACCGCGCGCAGCGCGCTGTTGCGACGGCTGGCGCAGACCAAACAGGACAGATTCCGACAGGCACAGATCGGTCGGTGGTGCGAGGCGGTGGTCGAAAGCGAGTCTACAGTCTCGGACATCGATCCGGCAGCACCGGACCTTCTCGGCGACTGGCGGTGTGCGACGACCGATAATTATGTTCCAGTACTGGTTCCGGCCGGTTGGCCGGCCGGTACGTTGGTAAGAGTACTGCCGACCGAACAGTATGGTGACCGGCTCATCGCGCGACGGATTGAAACGCTCGACGACCCCAAGAGCAACACCTCCGAGGTAGCGACGAAACGACGGCCGAATGCAGCCTCACGGCTGCCCAGACAGGACCACGGCATTTGAACACCACACCGCGACAAAATCCCACGTTCGCCATCGAGACGTACGGCTGTCAGATGAACGTCTACGACTCAAACGCCATGCGCGGTCTCCTCGTGGAACACGGCTTCGTACCGACCACCGACACGCAGCGGGCCGACATAGTTTTGATCAACACCTGCTCGGTGCGCGAGCACGCCGAGCACCGGGTGATCAGCCGTGTGGGGGAGTTACACGCTCGTCGGGTTCGGGCCGATGGCCAGCCGGCCATCGTCGCCATCTGTGGTTGCATGGCCGAGCGTCTTGGGGCGGAACTGCTACGCAACGGTCGCCAAGTCGATTTGGTCGTCGGGGTCGACCAGTACGATCGTCTACCCGACCTGCTGCATGCTCTTGTGGAGAATAGCGAGCCACCGCAGCGCGCGCTGACCGGCCACCGCAGCGGCCAGCACTACGTCGCTCCGCTGGAGGCGTACCCGACCAACGGCAGCCATCTGATCACGATCCACAAAGGGTGCGATTACCGATGTACCTAC
>JAUVBS010000228.1 GCA_030591105.1 bacterium
GTATCGACCGTCACCAGCAAGGTAACGCCGGCGCGGGCCCACTGATCGATCATGCGCCCGGCAATGCCATAGCCGTCGGCGGCCCGCTCGGGGATAAAGGCGGGCAACAGCCGCACCTGGTTCTCATCCAGACGCAAGGCGCGTAACAATTCAGTCAACACCGCACAGCCGGTGATGCCATCGACATCGAAATCGCCGTGGACAGCTACGGTCTCGCCGGCACGCACCGCGGTGAACGTTCGTTCGGTCGCGGTGTCCATTTCCTTCAGTAAGAAGGGATCGGGGATCTGCTCGACGGTAGGATAAAAGAACCCATCGAGGGCACGGCCATCGGTCAGTCCGCGGATCGCCAAAATCGTCAGCAAACGGTCGGAAACGGAAAAATCGAGGGGCAACTCGCGCCGCATCACGTCGATGATCTCCGGAGCGACTTGCGGCCTGGCTTGCCAAGGTCGTCCGGTGAGTACACCCAGCGGACCGTCATCCGGACAGGGAGCCGGCGCCGCGGGCGGCTCGACGTCTGCTGCCGGCGCCGGCGTCGACTCGCCAGAGTCGGGGGTCGGACCGTCGGGTTCCGGCTTGAACGGCATATCGATCTGCACCGCGTCCTCCCGACAGCTTGGCAACGGAACCGAAAACGGGGCTGCGTGCGGTCGGCAAGGCACATCCGTGCGTTGCCTGAACCACCAGGCCTTCTATCATCGATCAATGCTGGATGGGAAGTCGGTCGTAAGCCGAGTTCTGTTACCGCCGAGGCGGTGATGGTCATGTATCTGGGACCGACGTTACCGCCGACCTCTAGCGACCTACCCGGGAGTCATTGCGAGGCGGGCCACCTCGTCCTCCCCTATTTGGTCTTGCTCCGGGTGGGGTTTACCCTGCCGCCCCTGTCACCAGGAACGCGGTGAGCTCTTACCTCACCATTTCACCCTTACCTCGCCGGGGCGAGGCGGTATATTTTCTGTGGCACTTTCCGTGGGATCACTCCCCCTGGGCGTTAGCCAGCACCCTGCCCTGTGGAGCTCGGACTTTCCTCGAGCTTCGCCTGCCCGCGACCATCTCTCCGACTTCCCTGCTGCCATGATACGCCGATCGACGCGGCTTGTCACACCTAAAACCGTTTGCGCGAGAGCGGCTCGGTCTTGAACGCTTGGTTCGCGAGGTAGTCCGCGTGGGCGTTGCGCTCGCGCGGTATGTGGCGTACCCGAAAGGTTTGCAGACGGCGGCTGAGATGGACGACACGCTGGTAAAGCGGTCGCAGGTCGGGGCTCTTGACGCGGTAGGCACCGGTCAACTGCCGGGCAATCAGTTCGCTATCGACGTGGAGGTATACACGCTCGACCTGCCAGCGGTCGGTGCATTCGAGCGCGGCGATCACAGCGCGGTACTCGGCTACGTTGTTGGTCGCCCGTCCGATCGTTTGCGAGAGCCCGCACAACGCCGGCCCATCTTTCTGCTTGAAAACGACGCCGATCGAAGCCGGCCCGGGATTGCCCTTGCTGGCACCGTCGGTATAGACCTCCAGGATCTTGCTGCCGGTCGCCGGCAAGGGGCTGGTTTCGATGGTCACCGCGTCGGCCAGTTCGGGCCACTGCACCACCGTTCGCTTCCGCTCCTGGGTCGGCTTGGTTGCGCCGTCGGCTACGGCGGCGGATTCGTCCGCCTGCTCTGCATTCAATTCTCGTCGCCAGACGGCCAGGCGGCGGCGTAACTCACGCACCGTCAGACCGCATTCGCGGGCCAGACTGCGTAGGTCGTGACTGCGCTCGAGGGCCCGCAGCAGGTCGATCAACGTGTCGGGGCTGGTTGGTTGGCTCACGATGGAACTCCCTCGAGGCTCGGCAAAAACGGAAGGGGCGCCCAGGGGGCACCCCTCCGTGTTCACTCGTCGAACTTGTGCAGCGGACCAGTGCCGAATTCCACCGCAGCACTATCGTTTTCGACCCCGGGTGCCGCTGTGTTGGTGGGCGATACTGGACTTGAACCAGTGACCTCTCGCGTGTGAGGCGAGCGCTCTAGCCAGCTGAGCTAATCGCCCTCCCAGCCGCTGAACCGGTATCAGCTCGACGCCCAGCAGGGCCTGGTGGGCCCACCAGGACTTGAACCTGGGACCGGCCGGTTATGAGCCGGCTGCTCTAACCAACTGAGCTATGGGCCCAGAACCGGGAGGGCAAGATAACCCGCTCCAGCGCCTCGGTCAACCCTGCGGCCGGGGTTCAGCGCGTGGCTGTCAGACCATCTCGCCGTAACCCTTCAACTTGCGGCTGCGGCTGGGGTGGCGCAGCTTGCGTAACGCTTTGGCTTCGATCTGCCGCACCCGCTCGCGGGTCACCTTGAAAATGGTGCCGACCTCCTCGAGCGTACGCGGCATCCCATCGCCGAGTCCGAAACGTAAACGGATGACCT
Organism: bacterium; assembly: GCA_030591105.1. GTDB lineage: Bacteria > Krumholzibacteriota > Krumholzibacteriia > LZORAL124-64-63 > LZORAL124-64-63 > JAUVBS01. Next base: position 2,407 of record JAUVBS010000228.1, read on the forward strand.
TTTCCTCACGGCGTGACAGCGTGCTCAGGACCCGTTGCATCTGATCGCGCAACATCCCGTGGGCGGCGACGCGGGCCGGCGAAGGCGCGTGCTCGTCCTCGATGAAGTCGCTCAAGTTGCTGTCCTCGTCCTCGCCGATGGGGCGATCGAGTGAGATCGGCTCCATGCTCGCCTTGAGCACCCCCTGGACCTTATCGACAGGTAGGTCCAGACGCTGGGCCACCTCTTCGGGGGTCGGATCGCGGCCGAGTTCCTGCAGCAGCTGTCGGTTGGTACGGTTCACCTTGTTGATCGCCTCGATCATATGCACCGGTACGCGGATCGTGCGCGCCTGGTCGGCGATGGCCCGCGTGATCGCCTGACGAATCCACCACGTGGCGTAGGTAGAGAACTTGTAGCCCTTGCGATAATCGAACTTCTCCACCGCTCGCATCAGACCGCTGTTGCCTTCCTGAATCAGATCGAGGAACTCGAGCCCGCGGTTGGTATAGCGTTTCGCAACGCTGATCACCAGCCGCACGTTGGCCTCGATCATCTCGCGCTGAGCGGTGGCCACTTGCAGTTTGCCTTCGCCGATGGCAGTGCCGATCACGGCCATTTCGGCACAGGCGAGCCCAACTTCGCGTTCGATCTCCTGGATCTTCTTGCGGTAGGTCTTGATGACCCGGTAGGCCTCCTTGATTCGTTCACGCTTATCCGCCGAGGTGCCTTTGCGCTTCATCGCCGCCGCCATTTCACCGAACGGCACGCCAATTCGCTCCTCGATCTCCTCGATGCGTAATTGCAATTCACATACCTTGCTGTGAACCAGTAGCAGCTTGTTGGCGAGCAGTTCGATCTGCGCCGGCGCGAGTTGTAGATCGAGAAAGGAAGCGAGGATCTTGGTGTTACGCGATTGGATCATACGGTCGAGGGTGGTTACCCGTGTACCGTTAGGGCTGCGCAGAAGTTCGGCACGCTCGTCTTTGATTTCAGATTTCCAGCGTTCGACCTTGTCCAGGCAACGCAAGATACGAGCGGCTTCCTTGCGCGGAGAGTGATGGACGTTCCAGGTGCTGCTGTCACGGTGAATCACTTCGTCTACGTGCAATTGCTCGGCCAGCAGCATTTGGCCAGTTTGACGCAATTCCTGTAACGTCCGCTCGCAGCCGAGAATGGCCTTGATGACATCCAGGCGTCCGCCTTCCATGCGCATGGCGAGGTCGACTTCACCTTGGCGCGTCAAGAGCGGCACACGCCCCATCTCACGCAGATACATGCGTACCGGATCGTCGTACTTGATATTGGCGCGGTTGCTCTTCTTGACCGTCGCCGCCTTCTTCTTCTCTTTCTTCAGTCGCTTGGCGAGTTTGCGCTGAGCTTCATCCTTCGTATCGTAGTACTCGATCTTCAGTTGGGTCAGTTTTTCGTAGATCCTTTCGATCAAGTCGATGTCGAATTCCTCGTCACCGATCAAGTCGTTGATCTGGTCGTTGAGAACGTAACCGCCATTTTTGCTGGCGACTTTCCGAATACCTTCGATGATGCTTCCGAAACGATCCTTGTCCATGCTGTCGCGACTCCCGATTGCGTAGCGTGTATGTCTTTACCGAGGTCCCCGGCGCTGTCCTTGTCGGAGGCGCTGGAGGCTTTCCCGGATCGCCTTGGCAAAGTCGGTTCGGTCCGGTACCTCCTCTTTTACGAGTAGATCGCTGACGTAGTTACGATAACGATCGTCCACCGGTTCGTGCCACTTTTGCTGGACGAAGCTGGCCGGAGCGAGCGGTCGCTCGTCTCTGTGTTCCTCTTGCCATTGCGCCATATCCTGCGCCAAGTGCTCGGCCTCCTCGCAGGAAAGCGGTAACTCCCCGCGCTCTTCCAGAAACACCCGGGCCGCACCACCCGAAGCGTCCTTCAGTACGTGGGCGAACATCTCTCTCTCGACGGCGGCGACGTCGACCCGCGCGAAAGAGCGCAGCGGCGGGCGTCGGCGCGGTACGTCCAGCGGATCGCCATCCGGCGCACCGCCATCGAGCAGGTCGGCGGCGGGGTCGACCTGACCGCTATCCGTCTTGCCGGTTGCCGCGGGCAC
>JAUVBS010000086.1 GCA_030591105.1 bacterium
GAAAGTCCGCCAAAAAGACCCCCCAGGGGGCCCTCGCCGGGCGGCCGTCGGTGCAGATTCATGTCCATGAGGACGCGGCGACAGGACGGATGACCGTCCAGACCGACGCTGGGGAACGCGAGCTGGGACGGGCCGATACCGAGAGGATGCGCTGCGACGTCTCTGTCTGCGGCCTGGGTGGCCGGAACACGACGACAATCCCGCCCCGCGTACGTCGGGAGGTGTTGGCGCGGGACCGGCACCGTTGTCGGGCGCCGGGGTGCGGACGGACGCGGTTTCTCGAAGTTCATCACATTGTACCGCGACAGCGCGGAGGGTCGAACCGGGCGGAGAACCTGGTGACGCTCTGTGGAACTTGTCATCGTTTATGGCATGAGCGGGGAGGTGGAGTGGCGATTGAGGCGCCGGCTGAGATGCCGGTTGAGGCGACTGCTGGATCGCCCGTGGGATAGGCGGTGGTGAAGACGGCAGGGTCGCGGGTTTCGACGCCGTGAGGGTCAAGCGTTCGGCTGTTGTATCGGAAACCAAGGAGTGGCTTACCAAGCGATCTCGGAGTCATCTTCTCTTTGCAGTTGGCAGGGACGAAGTATCATGGCTGACACTGGACCCCACGCCTCTGCGTCGGTGGGTGTGGTATCATGGTTATTGACACCGACGACGCGCAGGTGCGGTGCTGACGCCGGCCATGTAGTCGCCGGCCATGTAGTCGCCGACCATGTAGTCGCCAACCAAGTAGTCGCCAACCAAGTAGTCGCCAACCAAGTAGTCGCCAACCAAGTAGACATCGCTCCGGTAGAGGACCATTCGTGACCGACCTGCCTCCCGACTTCGACCGTAGCCCTGCTGGTCTCGCCGCACGTCTGGAAGAGCTGTCCGGCTGGCACTCCCGCCAGCCGCTGGAGATCGTGACCGAGATCAGCGACGCCATGCGTTTGAACCGCGGGCACGTGCTCGACCTCGAGGGCCGCCTCTGCGCCGTGATGGGTTGCGCTTATGAGACCCGCTTCGGCATCTCGGATCAGCCCAAGTACTGGGTACTGCGTTGCCTCGATCTGGTGACCGGTCAGGACCTGATCGTCAAGACGGTTTTCAACGAGGAGTTCGTTGCCCGCATCGGACCGCTGCGCATCCGCTGCTATCGCAGTCCCAAGAAGGAGAGTGCGGTACTCGAGTTGGTGCGCGGCGATGACCGCTTCATGCAGGGATACACGGTCACTGACAGGGGCGGTAACCGGATCCGCGTGATCGACTTCATCCGGGGACCGACGATTTTCAACCACGTGCTCGAGTGGCAAGAGTCCCATGAGCAGTTCGTCCAGGGTGAGATGCGGCGCCTGCTGACGAAGCTGATCTCGAGTTTCGAGGCGATCCAGATGCTGCATGAGCACCGCTTGTGCCACGGCGACATCCGCAACGACCATTTGATCATCGACGCGCAGAGCGGTCGTTTGCGGTGGATCGACTTCGATCTGAATCAAGCTTTTTCCGACTTCGACACCTGGAGTGTCGGAAACGTACTGGCCTACGTGGTCGGCCAAGGTATACGATCATTTCACCAGGTCTTGCGCGATCGGACCGTGTCGGACAGGATCAAGGGGAGTCTCGAGACCGCAGACGCCTCGGCTTTCTACGACTATCGCATCTACAACCTGCGGAAGCTCTACCCCTATCTGCCGGAGCGCATCAACGACATCTTGCTGCGCTTCACAGTGGGCAGCGATGTCTACTACCAAAACCTCACGGAGGTGATCGAGGATCTGGGCAACGCACTCGCTTGAGCGAGGGCCTCGGCTACACGCGGAACGATCGACGTTACGCCCGACTCTTGGCACCGTCGGCCGAAGCCCGGACACCACGCTCGCTGGAACGGAGGGTATGCCGTGAAGACCGTGATCGTCGGCGGCGGCAAGGGCTGCCGTGCGATCCTGCAACTGCTCGACGCAGGTCGTCTGCGCGAGCTAGGCATGGACGTCGCCTACGTCGTCGACCCGGACGACCAGGCCCCGGCGATACTGTACGCCCAGCGCAAAGGCATCCAGACCTTCACTGAATTCGGCGACGCTTTCGCCGACCCGGACATTCAGCTCGTCGTCGAGTTGACCGGAAACCAAAAAGTCCTCGACCAGATTTACCACCACTTGCCGGCCGGCGTACGCGTCATCGACCACGAGTCGGCACGCATCTTCTGGGACATCCTCGATCTCGAGCGGAAATTGCGGGAAGAGTTGCAGGCCCGCGCCGCGCTCGAGGAAGAGCTGGCCCAGGACCGCCAGCGCGCCCAGGACGTCCTCGACAGCCTACCCGACCTGGTCGTGGTTCTCTCTCCGGACAAACGGATCCGCGTGACCAACCGCCGCTTCTTCCTCGAGACCAACATCGATCCCGAGGAGGCCATCGGCCAGAAGTGCACCGACATCTTCTGCTCCGCCGGCGAGGATTGCGTAGACGGCGCCTGCGCCTTCACCCACGCGGTCGAAACTGGCCAACCGTATGCGACGATCGTCGAGCGCAAGGGTCCGAGTCCCGGCTTCTTCGAGGTGACCGCCGTCCCGCGCTACGACGGTGAAGGCAACCTGTACGAGATCGTCGAGACCCACCACCCGGTGACCACCCGCATCTCGCTGCAGCGCGAGGTCGATCGTTCCGAGCGGTTGTTCCGCTTGTTCATCGAATCGGCCCGCGACATCATCAGCATCAAGGACAGCGAGGGCCGCTACGTGGTGACCAATCCCGCGTCGGCCGGACTGTTCGGCCTCGACCCATCCGACTGCATCGGCAAGACGGCCGCGGAACTCTACGACCCCGACATCGCCAAGGTGATCAACCAGCACGATCGCGAAGTCATGTACCGCCGCCAAGCCCTGAATTACAACGAGACCTACGTCATCGGCGGCAAGGAACGCCACTTCGAGACCGTTCGCTTCCCGCTGCTCGACCACGAGGGTAAGGTCGAGGGGGTCTGCACCATCGCGCGTGACATGACCAACCGTTTACATCTCCAGAATCAGGTGTTGCAGTCGGCCAAGCTAGCAGCGGTCGGCAAGCTCGCCGCCGGCGTGGCCCACGAGATCAATAATCCGCTGACCGGTGTGCTGGCCTACGCCGAAGAACTGTTCGAAGAGGCCGCCGATAACGACGAGCGCCGCTCGGATTACAAAGTGATCATCCGCGAGACCCTGCGCTGCCGCGATATCGTGCGCACCCTGCTCGATTTCTCGCGCCAGGAAGCGCCGATACTGCAAAGCGGCGAGCTGAACAGAGTTGTCAACAGGACGATCCCGCTGGTGCAGAAGCTACCGCGCTTTCGCGATGTCGAACTACACCTCGAACTGGCCGACGAGGTGCTGGCCGTCGATGCGGACAGTCGTCAGTTACAGCAGGTGCTCTTGAACCTGATCATGAACGCGGTCGACGCCATGAACGGTGTCGGTACCATCCAGATCGAGACCGGCACCGAGAGCGGCAAGGGATTCATCGCCGTGAGCGACAGCGGCCCCGGCGTCCCGGACCAGGACAAGAGCCGGATCTTCGAACCTTTCTACTCGACGAAAACGACCACCGGCCTCGGCCTATCGGTGAGTTGGGGTATCGTCGAGCGCCACGGGGGCAGCATCGAGCTGGGTGACAGCCTGTTCGGCGGCGCCCGATTCCGCATCGTATTGCCCCTCACCGATACCAACCCAGGAGCAACCTCGTCATGAACGACCAATCCCCGGCACCCGACGAGTTGACCATTCTGGTCGTCGACGACGAAGCGATCGTTCTCGACAGCGCCAAGAAGATATTGCGCAAGGATCCGCTACGGGTGGTCACGGCTCTGAGTGCTGCCGAAGGCCTCGACCTCCTCGCGCGCGGCGGCATCCACGTCGTCTTGACCGATATGATGATGCCCGAGATGGACGGCCTCGAACTGACCCGCATCATCAAGGAACGCTGGCCCACGATCCCGGTGGTGCTGATCACCGGCTACGCGACGATCAGCACGGCCATGCAGGCGATGAAACTCGGCGCCTTCGATTACGTCGCCAAACCGTTTACGCGGGCCGAACTGCGCGGCATCGTCAAGCGTGCGCTGCACCTCGTGGCCGAGGTGGAGCAAGATACCCCCACCGGCGCGGCGGCCGGTAGCGCGGCGGGCGCCCGGGGCAAGATGCCCGCCGGTCTGCGCACCCTCGGCGGCAACAGCTGGATGATGACCCAGAAAGACGGCACTGTGCGGATCGGCGTCGAGCTGGGTTTCGTCACCGCGGCCGGCGCCATCGAGAACATCGACCTGCCGGCGGTCGGTGATGTGTTGAGCCAGGGGGCGGTTTGCTTGCAGATTTTTTCGGCGGACCTGCGTTGCCACACGGTATGGTCGCCACTCTCCGGTGAGGTGGTCGAGGTCAACCCGAAGGTACAACAGGACCCCAGCGCGGCGCTGCAGGATCCGTACGGCGAAGGATGGTTGCTACGGCTGCGGCCGAGCAAGTTCGAGGCGGAACGTCAGGTACTCGGGCTGTAAGGCCGGCCGGTCACCGCCGCTGTCGGAACAACTCGGGGTGTCAGCCCGGATCAGTCCCCGTCCTTGAAGCGAGCCTGACTCGTGACGATGGCCGCATCGAGCAGTGGCAGAGCAAGGATGCCGTCGCGGCACAGCACGATGTTCGTCTGCGCCCATCTGTAGTCGGGCTTGATCCGTAACGCGCGGTCGTACGCCGCACCGGCGCTCTCGTACCGGCCCAGCGCAGCGAGGGCGGACTCGCGGGCGACGACACCGTCCGCGTGGGCCAGCGCCAGATCAGTTTGGCGGGTGGCCGCTTCGGCCAGCCACAAGTAACAATCGCCGAGGCTGGTATAAGAACGGAAGGAACGCGGGAAGAGGCGCACCGCCTGTCTGTGCTGTGCAGACGCCGCCTCGATCAACGACCCGGCCTCGCGGTCGTACTGAAGCATCTGTTCGCCCTGTCCGAGCCGCTCGGCGGCCTCGGCCTGCTCGATCAAGGGGATCGCTTGCGTCAGGATCAACAGCCCCCGTCGGTCAACGATGTCGGCGTCGTTCGGATCGATCTGCACCGCGCGCGCGAAGTGTTGGTCCGCAGCCGCTGGATCGGGCGGCTGGCCGTCGTAGCCCTGGGCGAGGATCACGGCCAGATTCATCTCGTCGCGCGCGGTGGTGACCTGCTGGTTCAATCCGAACCAGTCGACATTCACCCCGACGAACGCCACGAACAGAACGGCTGCCGCGGCCGCACCACCGCGCACACCACCGGTGCGCAATTGGACCGCAAGCCCCCAGAAACCGTAGCTGGCGTAGAGCGCCAGCACCGGTAGCAGCGGCATCCGGAACCGGGCGTTGACGAAGAACGGCAGCACCACGACCGCCAATGCCGCCAGGTAGAGCAACAGGACCTCCTGTTGCGCCGTTCCACGGGGCCTGTCCAGCAGACGCCGCCACAGTGTCCCGACAATGCCGAGCAAAGCGAACGGACCGATCAACCAGAAGCCCGGCCACCAGCGCCCCAGCAGGAACAGTCCCTGCTCACGGGCCAGAAACGCCGCCCCGATATTGTTGCGTCCTTCGTGAGCACCGACCAGTATGACCGCTTTCTTGCCCACGAGACCGACCGCACGCAGCGGATCAGCGCCGGCCTGCTTCAACGACTGGCGGGTCAAAAAGCGCGACGAGGCAGCGGTACTCTGCGCACCGGCGGCGGCGCATTGGAGTTGCAAGTCGTCCCAGGCGACACCGATCTGAACCGGCGACACCCCGTCGGCGCCGGGCCGGATACCGGCCCAGAGGTTGACCCCCAGGTTGGCGCTCACCGGGACCAAGGCTTTGCCCACCCGAGCGTTGCGCAGCGTCACCGGCGCGATCGCCACCACCGCACCGAGCAACAGCAGCAGCGCTGGCCGCCACGGACGGTCGCCCGCACCGGCCAGCGCCTGCCGATTCGATCCTGGCCACCGCGCGCGCAGGTAGAGCCACGCGGCCAATACCGGCGGCAGGATCAGCAGATTGGGCCGACCGAGCGCCGCGATACCCAGCGCCACGCCCGCCAGCAGCAGATACCGGCCCGACACGCCGCCCCGGCGGCACACTCCCACCAGCAGCAGCAAGAGCGCCAGCAGCGCCAGCAGCGTGGTCAAGCTCTCGGCCAGCAACTGGAACTCGAAGAATGGCGGCACCGGCAACAAGGCGTAAACCAACGCGCCGGTCAGAGCGGTGCGCGCCGAAAACACCAATCGCCCGCAGCCGAGTACCAGCAGCGATGTACTTACCCCCAGCGTCGCCTGTAGCAGGTACACCGGCGTCACATCGGGGCCGAAAATTCGGTAGCTGGCGGCCAGTAAATACGGGTAGAGCGGCGGCTTGAAGAACACGTCGGGCTGGAATTGCTGTCCGGCGACGATCGCCTTGGCCCACAGATTGAAGGTCGAAGCATCGACCACCGGTATGTGGTAGAAAGGCGAGTCGCGGTAGATCAGGAAATAGACCAGGCGCAGTGCTAGCGCCGCGGCCACGACCGCAATCACCTGATGGCGCGGGAATAAGCCACCCGGCGGGTAGCCGGCGTCTGGCGTTGACGGTCCGCCGACCGGATCCGGTCGCGAAGCCGCCGGTTTAGCGGGGCGTTTGCTCATACGATCGGGACCGTCCGCTAAGAATGTTTGGGCGCACGCAACCGGGTCGTCATCTCCTCCCCGATCCGCCAACACCTTGGTAGCGTAGCATTTTGCGTGTGTCCTCGATACTTCTATTCATCCAGGGTTATCACGATCTTAGGTCCAAAACACCGAATATTACGAAGGGCCGTAGTGCCGAGTAGGCCGCCACACGAGGTGGCGGCCTACGTCCCCATTGCAAAGATGTGAGACGATCGGTTCCCCGACCTACTCCAGCAACGTCATCTTCCGCTGCTCACTCCAACCACCACTACGCACACGATACAGGTAGGTACCGGCGCTCACGCTGTGGCCGGCTTGGTCGACGCCGTCCCAGATCACACTGTGCTCCCCGGCCGTCAGTTGCTGGTCGATGAGGGTACGGATCAAACGGCCGCGCAAATCGAATACCTCGAGCGCGGCGTGACCGTCGGCGCCGAGCACAAAGGCGATGGTCGTGCGCGGGTTGAACGGGTTCGGCGCGTTCTGGGCGAGGCACGACGTTGAGATCGGCAGGTCCGGTGCTGCTGTCTCGGTCGGAATATTGACGCTGAAGACACCCTTGCCGTGGGTCGCGGCGACGATCAGGCCGTCGGCCGCACGGGTGGCCAGCATGTCGACCACCACGTTGCCGATCAGATCGGCCGACTCCTGGGTCCACACGGTCTGGTCGCCGTCCAGCTCCAGCGTCGAATACAGCCCGGTGCTGGTGCCGGCGAAGTAGATGTCGTTGCCGCCGAACGGCACGAGGGCCACGGTGCGCACCGACGGCCCGTCGTCGCCGGCCAGGTTGCCTTCGACAACGGTCCAGTTCGCACCGCCATCGTCCGTGTACCAGAGACTCTCGATGCTGTAGTTCGAGAGCGCGACCAGCAATTGCTGGTCGTCATCCGGGTGCACGACGAGGCTGCTGCCCCACTTGCCGAGCATCTGCGTACCGGAGTTCAACCAGTCCGGGTCGGCAATCGGCTCAGCGGTGTGGGCGCTGACCACCCGGTGCACGGTGCCGGAACTGGTGAGGTAGTAGAGGTTGCGGCTCCCGCTGCGCGAGACCGCCAGGGCGGTGACGGCGGGGCCGCTGGGGAAGGTCGTGAGGTGATCCCAATTGATCGACGAAGGGTTGTTGTTATAAACCGGGATGGCTCTCAAATTGCTGTTGCGCCAGACACCCTGGCTGGTCCC
>JAUVBS010000428.1 GCA_030591105.1 bacterium
GATGCAGATGATCCCGCCGTCGAGGTTCAGGTGGATTTTTACATCGGTGATCGCCACGCTGCTATCGACCTGCCGGAACAGGATGGCGGCGCCATAGACGTCGGCATAGCAGTTCGTCACTTGCAGGTTCTCGATGCGGCAGTCGGCAACATCCTCGACGAAGATGCCACGCCCGAGTTGCTCGGCGTCAATGATGGTCGCATCGACCCCGCTGCCACGCAACGTCACGCCGGATTTCATGATGACACTTGCCGGCGTACTGCCAGGACCTTCAGTCTCGTGGGTGCAGTCGTGGTACGTGCCGGGAGCGACGAGAACGATATCGCCGACCGCGGCGGCTTGCACCGCATCATCGATTTGCGCGTAGTCGCCGGGGACGTTGATGACCTCGGCGACGGCGTTGCCGGTTGTGAGCACGGCGAGCAGTATCGCCAAAGCGAAGAGAGTCTGTTTCATGATCCACCATCCTGGAATTGGCTGGCCGGTGCGCTGGGCCGCAATACAACTGGCTAAGTATAACACTTCGCGACCGCCGCGCGCCATAGACCGTTCCTCCTTTTTCCGTGATAAGATCTTACCAGTATTGGTTTTGTGGCATAATTCGCCATCGTTCCTCACGGAAATGTGACTATTTCGGCCCTACATTATCGAGCCGCATGTTGTATAATTGATAGGTTCTACGGCTCTCGCCCAACGCACCGTGCAGTCATCCGCTGCGCGATGTGCGTACTACATCGGATGGAGGCCTGAAGATGCGCAAGTTGTCCTGGAGAATTCTGATCTGTCTATCAGTCGCGGTTGCCACTGTGCCCGCGGTACTACTCACCGCCGCGGGCGCCGCTGAAGCGCCCCGATCAGAACCGGCGGTCAATACGCTCGTTCTGACCTCCGACCTGGACGCCGACGGCCCGCAGGTGACGCTGCTGACCAAGAGCGACGCTGGCCTCACCCTCCGGCTCGACCTGCCGTATCTCGAGACCGAGGAGATTGAGCTGGCGGGCGAGACATACACCAAACTTGCGATTCCCGGTGGCGGTTGGCTGGGCGCGTCCGGCCAGGCAGGTGTCCCGACGTTCACGCGTCTGGTGGCGATACCGGCCGAGGCGGCCGTGCAGGTCACGATAGAAGCGCGGCAGACCGAGCGATTCTCGGGTTACAAGTTGCCGCCGCAGCAACCGCTCGCCACCGAGGAAGTGGTCGTCGATCGTGACTGGTACGCCGGTGGTGAGCCGAGCGCCATTGCCGTGGCGGCCGCCGCGCCGGCGCTGCTGCACGGTCTGCGCGTCGTGCCGGTCACCTTCAGCCCGGTCGCCTACGACCCGGTCAGCGGCGAGATCGAGGTGGCCAGTAGCTTGACCGTCACGGTCTCGTTCGCCGGGACCGATCGGCGTAACGTACCGCAACGGCCGAGCCAACGTATGATCCCCGAATCGTTCGACCGCATCTACAGTCAGACCGTGATGGGCTACGAGCGCGACCCCGATACGACCGTCGGTCCTGGCAGTTACCTGATGATCTGCCCCAACAACGCGTCGGTCATCGCCGCGGTGCAGCCACTGCTCGACTGGCGTCGGCGCCAGGGTTACAACGTGGTCTTCGCGACCACCGCCGAGACCGGTACGACCACCTATGCCATCAAGAGCTATATCCAGGACCGTTACACCAGCCTGGATATTCCCCTCGAGTTCGTCTCTCTGATCGGCGATGCGAACGGTGCAATCACTATTCCGACCTGGAACGAGGACTACACCTACTACCACGGCGAAGGCGACCACGAGTACACCCGCCTCGATGGTTCCGATCCGCTGGCCGATATCCACATCGGTCGACTGTCGGTCGATAGCATCGGCACGTTGACCACCGTGGTCGGTAAGATCGTCTCATACGAGAGCGATCCTTATATGAGCGATACCGACTGGTTCTTGCACGCCGGCTTGACCGGAGATCCCACCAGCAGTACCGGCTATTCAGCCATTTGGGTGAACCAGTGGGTCAAGCACCACCTGCTGCGGCTCAGCTATTCGCAGGTCGACACCATCTGGGGCGGCAATTTCCTCTCGCAGATGCTCACATCCGTCAACCAGGGTTTGACGATCTTCACCTACCGCGGCTGGCTGGGCATGAGCGGTATGAATTCCGGTCATATCGGTACGATGAGCAACGGCCGCAAGCTGGGTTTCGCCGTGATCATGACTTGCGCCACCGGCTCCTTCCAGAGCGACAGCAACTGTCGTTCGGAGGCGTTCTTACGCGCGCCTAACGGCGGCGGTATCGCGGCCATCGGGACTGCGACCACCGGTACCCACACGCGTTACAACAATTGCATGTTCCAGGGTGTGCTCGAGGGCTGCCTGAACTCCGGCGACAATCGGGCCGGCCCCGCTTTGACGCGGGGGAAGCTGAGCATGTACGAGAACTACCAGCTGTCTGAACCGGAGAACGTGTTGGTCTGGTCGACCTGGAACAGCCTGATGGGCGACCCGTGTACCTCGATATATACCGCGGTTCCGCAGGAGCTGGATGTCGTCCATCC
>JAUVBS010000504.1 GCA_030591105.1 bacterium
CACCCGGACCGCCTGACCCTGACGGCCGGAAAAACGGAAGAAATACTCCGGCAGCGTGATGGCGCCGTAACGTTCGGAGACCACCCGCAGCTTACGCGCGATCACGTACCAGTAGAAGACGATGCCGCAGCAGCAACCGACCACGGTCCAGATCTCGAGCAGACCGACCGAGTAGAGCGCACCGGAGAGACCGAGGATCAGCCACGACGACTCCGCAGCGGTCCGCTCGGAGAAGGCGATCACCCAGGCGCCGAGACGGCGGCCGCCGAGGATGAAGTCCTCCTTGGTGCGGTTCATGCCGTAGGTCCAGATGGCGACCCCGGCGATCAGCACCAGGTAGGCGATCAAGCCGAGCAACGGCGTGTTCATGGTCAGCTCCCGCAACGGGGGGTTACCTTGGTCAAGCGTCAGCCGGACGATCGATATCAGTCGGCGGTTCGGGGTCCGGCGACAGATCGGCGGCCGGCGACGGCTCGGGGTCCTGCGACGGTTCGGCGGCCGTCTGCTGCTCGGGATCCATCAGCGCGGCGAAATGCTCACGAATCTCACCCGCGATGGCCACCGCCTTACCGTGCGTCAGGTCGATCACCATGAAGGTCACGTCCGCTGCGGCAGCCAACTCGCCGGTGACTTCGTTACAAACGTCCTGATGCATCACGCCGACCTTACTGCCGAGTCGGGTCATACGCGACTCGATACGCAGGACGGTGCCGAGGCCCACCGGCCGTCGGTAGTCGATGGCGATGCGCACCACGACCAGACCGATGCCACGACGTTGCAACTCCCCCAGGTCAACGGCGGTTTCGAGGCAGGACCACCGCGCCTCCTCGAGGAACTCGAGGTAACGGGCGTTGTTGACGTGGCCGTAGAGATCGAGGTGATAGCCACGGACTTTAATTCGGGTGGTGTGCATCGAGGACTCCTTCGCCGCTGGTGGCCCGAACCGGTCAGCCGCTAATGGCCCGAGCCGGTCAGCCGTTAATGGCCCGAGCCGGTCAGCCGCTGGGCGGGGTCAGACGTGTGATCAAGTCGGCGTGGGCCGGGAAGATGGCACACAGACGGCCACGCTCGGCCAGCTCCAAATCTTCGTACGCAAAACCGGGCGCCATGGTGCAACCGACCAGGGCGTAAGGGTTGGGTGCGGTAAGGTCGTCCCGATTGCCGGGATTGTCGAGCACGTCGGGATCGTCGGGATTACCGAGCCCGTCGATGGTGGCGCCGAACCAGCAGCCGCCCGGGATCAGTGCCTGGGGTTCTTGGCCGACCGCGAGATCGCCCCCCAAACGGAGCGCGCGGTATGAACCATCGACAGCCGACTCAGACGCGCGGTCATCAGCCTCCAACAGCAGGTGTAACGTCAGGCCGTCGCCCGCGTAGTGATGCCACAGCTCGTCACCGGACAACCGGTGCATCAGGCTTACCTCGCTGCCGGCGAGCAGATAGTAGATCGCGGTACAGAGCGGCCGTGTGTCGTCATACACCTGGGCAGATGTATCGGCCGACAGCTCCCGGCCAGCCCGGTACGTCTCTCGGAACCAGCCTCCCTCCGGATGCGGCTCAAGCCGCAACGCTTCGATCCAGCGGCGTGCGTCCGGGTTCATCATACCAGCCACGGCAACCGTTGCAGGTCGACGTTGCCGCCGGAGAGAATCAGCCCGATCCGCCGGCCGCGCACCGCCTCACGATTTTCCAGCAGCACAGCCAGCGTGACCGCCGCCGACGGTTCGATGACGATCTTCAGGCGCTCGAAGATCAGCCGCATGGCGCGCACCACCGCCGCGTCCGGCACGGTCACGATGGCAGTGACCAGCCGCTCGATGATGGGAAAATTCCGCTGACCCAGAGAGGTCAACAAGCCGTCGCAAATCGTGTCGGGATCGACCGAGGGCACGATGCGACC
>JAUVBS010000351.1 GCA_030591105.1 bacterium
TCCACCGTCCCGGTGAGCGTCTCATCGCCGGCGTTGTTGACCACCACCTTGATCGTAGCCTGGTCACCCTCGCGCAAGAAACGCGGCAGGTACGGGCGCACCATCAGTTCCTTGATGCTCGCGGTCTGCCGCTGCACCGAGCCGGCGCGCAGGTCGCGGGTCAACGCGTGCACCCACACATTCCAGTCGGTCACCGCGTCGGGAACCTCGAACTCGATGGTCGCCGAACCGTCGTCGTCGAGCAGCAGATGAGGGGAAAAGAAAGCCGTTTCGGAGAACTCGGAGCGGAGTTCAACTGGTTGTTCGGTGGTCGTTGTGAGTTGTATATCCTCTTCGACCATCGCGATGTCAGAACTCACCTCTTCCTGTCGCCCGCTTCTGTCATGCATTTCCGGCGCCGCAGGCACCGATTTACTGAGGGGCATGGACTCATCCGCAGTCATGTACATGACGTCGGCGCCCGCGAACCGACCTCGCCGACCCGGCCCCCCGATGCCGTAACCGCCGAAGGTCTTCAGACGGTCGCCTCTGAGGTGCGGGTAACCCGGCAGCGATCCGAAGACGCTGCTCCAATGCCACGCCTGCCGGGCCCGACCGAGGTTGGTCTGCGAGCGGCCGATGCCCGACCGGTTGGGATAGAGCGCCAAGGGATTGGGCGGACTGTGAGTAGCAAAGACGTCGAGACTGCGGTCGTACATGTAGGCCAGCAGTTCGGCCGTGCCCGCGTCGATTTTCTGCTGGTCGGCGCCACGCACGGTGACCCGGAAGGTCTCGCGCGTACCGGGACGTAACCGGTCGCGGAAGGTGGCGAACTCGACGGTCAACTGACGGTCGTCCCACGGTACGAAGATCCGCTGCGAAAGGCGCATGAGCTGGTGATCGCGCAGAGCGGTCAGTGTGATGCCGAAACCGCCGCGGTCGTCCTCGGTGACCGGTATCTCGATCAACTCGGCATCCTGGCCCGTGCGCAATACGCGGCGATCGAAGCGGCGTCCGTCGTGGAACATCTTGAGCACGAGTTGTTGGTCGGCCAAACCCGACCGCACCAGGATGCGCGCAACCTCTCCGACCGGGACCGAGGATCGCTCGGCCAGCAGCAAGAGCGGGAGCGCCACTGGAGTGCGCCTCTTGCCGGCGACGATGACCTCCTGGCGCGCACGGCAGGTGGCGCCGAAGTCGTCCTCGGTCTCGTAGAGCAGGCGGTACGCCCCGGCTTTCAGCCTCGGGAGCGCGATGGCGGCATAACCATCTTCACCGTGCTCGAGCTCGCCCGAAGCGACCTGCTTGTCCTCCGCCCACTGTGCCAGCACGATCTCCGAGCGTACATCGACTTCCCAGCGCGGACGCAGCCCGTCGCCGACCGTTCGGTACTGATCGTCCGTCCCGGGCGCTACGGGCAGCGGCTCGTCAGCCGGCAATACCGCTTGCTCGGGTTGCTTCAGCCTCACCAGACGCCAGGTACCGTGTCCCGCCCGCGGCGTGCCGTTCAGATCGGAACGCGCGACGGTCAACTCGCTCCGCTGTCGCTCCAGAAAGAACGTTGTATCGCTGATGATACGGGCTTGGACCGATACGAATCCGAGGCGGAAATTGCGGTTTGCAGAACGGGTCTCGCCACCTTCGTCGGTGATATCGGCGCTGAGTCGATAGTTGTAGCTGATACCCTCGCTCTCGGCCTCGCGTTCGTCGGCTTCGGGGGTGAACTCGATGGCAAAGCGGCCGTCGTCACCCAGGTTCGTCTGACCGGTCGCGACGATCTGCGCGCCGGCCGTTGGCGGCGACCACCACCACCACCGGGGGTATACCGGCTGACGCGTGACGCGCCAGTTGACCTGGCCGGTGACCACCGGCAAGCCGAAGTAGTAGCGCGCGGTACCGACCAGGGCGGCCGGCCGGTTCAGACGCAGTGGCGCCTCGGGATCGTCGATCTTCACCTCGAACGTCGGCCGCTTGTACTCCTCGACGCGGATCGTAACGTCGCCGCCGATCGATACGTGCAGCCGCCACCGACCTAGGAGTCGGCCGCTGGGCACTGTGAAGTCGCCCGTCGCCGAACCGAAGTCGTTGGTCCGCACCGTATCGACTGCGACGGTTTCACCGTTGGCGTCGAGCAAGGTCATGGTGACGGGGGTCCGGGGTAGCGTTGCGTAGCGCAGCTCCTCGCCGCCACCAGCGTAGGCGACGGCCTTCCAGTAAACCGTCTGCCCGGGCCGGTAGACGCTGCGGTCGGTGTAGATGAACGCGCTGGTGGTTGTTTTTCGGATATGGTCGTGGCGCGGGTAGAGGCCTTGCTGATCCAGGGCCACGTGCTCCCGCCACCGAGCGAGCAGGAAGTACCGCGCCCGCTCAATCTGCGTTTTCTCGAAGCTTACGACACCGTCGTCTCCGGTGAGCTCCCGGCCAACGACTTCGTGCCCGTGGCGCCAGTCAGCGCGGTAGAGCAGTACTTCCACGCCCGCGAGCGGCTGGCCGCTGGCGCCAGCGCGGGCGGTCACCTCCCACACGTCGGACAACGGACGGGTCACCAGCACTAGGTCGCCGATGATCAGGTTCACCGCCAGCATCTGATTCTCGTCGAAGTTGAAGTCCCGCCGCGCCGAGACCGCGACCAGGTAGGCGCCGGGCTCAACCAAAGGCGCGGTGGCATAGGTGACGTGGGAGCGGTAATCGGTGGTTTCGGGCAGTTCCATCTCCCACGCCAAGTCGTGCTCACGGCTGTTGATCAGCTCGGTCACTTCGCGGTAATGTGGCAGTAGACTGTAGTCTTCGGACTCGGCGATTCTCTGCGCGAGGTCGTAGCGCCAGGCGCGGAAATAGAGCCGCGGCAGGTTGCGGTGATTGATCTTGAACGAGCGGCGATCGGGCCCATCGGTGGCCATGGCATCGACCGTGAACGCCGGACTGTCGATCTGTAGAACAAGGTGCCAGCAACGTTGGCCGCCGATACTGCCGGGGTGGCGCTCCGATCCGGCCAGTGCTGCTTCGCGCGCCCGGATCAAGGCGTCCGGATCGCTCGCTTGACGCAGGAATTCCGCCAGCTGGGCCTGGCCCATCGACCACCAGTCGTAGCTGCGGTCGAATCTGCCGAGGGTCGACTCGAGGTTGTCGCGGATGGCAACCTGGTCGTCGCGTTGCCGATGGAACACCA
>JAUVBS010000134.1 GCA_030591105.1 bacterium
CGAAAAGCGCAAGGGGTTAATCGAGATAAACGCAAATAAACTATACTAGTTATGAGACAGTTGCGAAACAGTCAATCGAAGCGCCACGAACACACCGCAGCCGCCTCGGATGCAGCCCGCGCCATGGAGCGCTACCGCCAAACAAGCTCGTCGTCTACGGCCTCACGAGGATCAGCCTGGGCCGTCCGACGAAGGCCCCGGGGGGGCCTTTTTCCTGCGGCGCTGCTGCATTGAAACTTGCGCCTCTATGGTGAGGGGCATTGTCTCGTGGCAGTCAAGGGAGGGGGAATTCGGACGTTGCTTGAACAGACGCACGGCTGCGCGCAAATTCGGCGCTCACCACGCGCTCACCACGCGCTCACCACGCGCTCACCACGCGCGCGCCACTCGCTCATCCCGGAGCTGTCCGTATCAACGCAGCGCTTCGTACAGATGCCGTTTGATCTTCTTGGTGGGGGTCTTCTCGAGCTCCTCGAAGACCAGCTTGATCCGAGCAACGGCGCTATACGCCGGCAGCATTTCGTTGAGCTGCTTGCGATTCTGTTCCATCAGGTCGGTTAGCCGATTCTCGTCGATACAGCGGTCGTCGACCACATCCATATCGGGATAGACGAGGGCGACGAGTTTACCGGCATTATCGAGCACGAGCGACTCGCTGACGCAGGAGAGATTGTTGAGCTTCGCCTCGATCTCCTCGGGGTAGATGTTCTGTCCCGATGCTGACAAGAGCATGTTCTTCGACCGGCCGGTCAAAAAGAGGTTTCCGTTTTCGTCGAAGCGTCCTAGATCGCCGGTGTGGAACCAGCCGTCGGGATCGATGGCCTTTTGGGTCGCTGCTTCGTCCTTGTAATAGCCAAGCATCAACTGGTCGCCGCGCACGAGGATCTCGCCGATGCCGTGTTCGGGATCGGTCAGTTCGATCTTGCACTCCAGATAGGGAATCACTTTACCGACGCTGCCGAGCGGCGGGTTATCGGCGACGACGGAGTAGCTGATCAATGGCCCGCATTCGGTCATGCCATAGCCGCTGGCCAGCGGGAAACCGAGGGTACGAAAAAAAGTCTCGACCTCGCTGTTGATCGCCGCCCCACCGACCACCACCTCCTGGAATGCGTTACCGAACACATTGCGTACCTTGGCGAGGATCTTCTTGCGAATGAGATCGTCGACCAGCGGCACCTTGAGCAGCAACTGCATGGTGCGTGTCTCGAGCTGCGGTTTGATGCGTTGCCGGTAGATCTTCTCGATGATCAGCGGCACCGAGAGAATGACCCACGGCTTCACCGCGGCGAACGCCTCCATCAACACGCGGGGTGTCGGAGTTTTCTCGATGAAAGTGACGTGGCAGCCGCAGATCGTCGGCGAGAGGAACTCGAATGCGCAGCCGAAGGAGTGGGCCAACGGCAGGAATGAGACCACCGTGTTGTTGGCGGTCAACTTGAGATTGTCGATGTAGAAACGGACGTTGGTCATCAGGCTGTTGTGCGTCACCATGACGCCTTTGGAAAAACCGGTCGTACCGCTGGTGTAGCAGAGGCTGGCCAGCGAGTCGCTCGCAACGCGGTTAAAACGTAGACCGTCACGCGACATGATGTGCCGGTACTTGTGCGCCGCAGCGGTCGCCGAGCTGGCGACGATGGTGCCTGTCTTGGGGTGAGGACAGTGACAGATGGTGAAGTCACTCAACGCGAGGATCGCCTCGAGCCGCGGCATCCGGCGCTCGTCGATCGCGTCGAAGATCGGGGCGGAAACGAACAGTACCCGGCTGTCGGAGTGATTGACGATGTGCTGGATCTCGTCGCTCGTGAAATCGGGGAGGATCGGCACGATGACCGCCCCGTAGGTGATGGTTGCCAGATAGGTGATCGCCCAGTGGGCACTGTTGCGACCGACCAACGCCACCTTGTCGCCCGGCTGCAGACCGATCTCGTCGAAGATGTAGTGAATCTGGAAGATACGGGCGACCAGATCGCCGTAGGTGTAGGTCCCGCCTCCCCAATCGGTGTAGGCGTCGCGCTCCCAGTTTCGGCGGAGGCTCTCGGTGAGTTTCTCGACCAGGTTGTCCGGCAGCATGTCTCTCCGTCCGGTTGGGGAATCGGCGCCGGTGCCGATGCCGGTACCGATGCCAACCGATGATACCGCTCCCCAGGAAGTTTGACAACCGGACCGGGTTGGAACGGCGGCCGGCGTCCCGGGATCTGCCCCGAAGACGCCGGCCGCGCTGCCTGTGCCGGTTATCCCGGCTGCGCTGCCCGGGCCGGTTATCCCGGCTGCGGACGGCCGTTGATCCGGTCGGGATAAGGAGACCGCCGCATCTGCTCGAGCGCCTTCTCCTTGATCTGACGGATCCGCTCACGGGTCAAGCCGATCTCATCACCGATTTGCTGCAGAGTCTGGGCTTCTTCCCGCCCCAGACCGTAGTAGCGTCTGATCACCTCGGCCTCTCGCTCCGTCAGCTTGGTCAGGAGGCTCTCGAGATCGATCGACAAACTCTCACGCGTGAGCCGCTCGTCTGGCAACGGTTGATTCTCCGCCACTAACGTATCGGCCAAAGAGAGCTGATTCCCGGTCTCACCGTGACTTTCGAGGTCCAGCACCGCTCGATTGGCCTGGGTTACGACGCGGACTTTTTCCACCGGAATTCCCAGCTGTTCGGCCACACGTTCTGAATGAGGATTCATTACGCCGGCGTTCCTCAGGTGTTCCCGAGCCTGCGTGATCCGTGACAGCAGGGCGGTCTGACTCTGGGGTAGACGGACCATCCGCGACTTGTCCTTCAACGCCTGGATGATCGATTGACGGATCCACCAGACGGCGTAGGAGATGAAGCGGAAACCTCTCTCCACGTCGAAGCGTTCGGCGGCCTTCATCATCCCGAGGTTACCCTCGTTGATCAGGTCGGAGAGGAGGATCCCTCTGCCCGCGTATTGCTTGGCGACGGAGACGACGAACCGGAGATTGGATCGCACCAATGTCCGCAGGGCGGCCTCATCGCCGCCACGAGCTCGCCGGGCGACGTCGACCTCCTGTTCCTGGCTCAGTAAGGGGTACCGGTTGATTTCGCGGAAATACGCGTCCAGGCATCTTTCGAATGCCACCGGTTGAGCTTGTCGATTGTACGCCATCGCTTTTCCTCCTTGCGAGAGCCCAACGCCGGTGTCGAATCACCGTGCTCGACGCCTGCGGCTACAGAGAACCGCCGGTGCCCGGCGGTATGGGCTCGCTGCACAGGTTCCCGGTCTGGCCGGGATCGGATCTGCTTGGTCGAATGCGGCGGGTCGGAGAGGTGGCCTCGCCGAGTTGATGTCGCCGGTGCGGTGCTCGCTTCAGGTGTGGCGACCGTGGTCGGGGTTCACCCCGCCGCATCGAGTGAGCTGATGGGGAGTTGAATGAGTATTCATTCAGTTGAGTTCCAATTTATTTCATACGTTTTCTGTCTTGATATGGAGAGATATTATAAGTAGCTGTCTCAGAGGGACTTATCGGAAATAATTTTATGCGCGACCACGCCGCAGGCGTACCGCAACGTGCGCTACGACGTAGACCAGCGCCGCGAGCAAGATGGTGGTCGCGCCGACCGGCAGGTCCAGCTGGTAGCCGACCCACAGCCCCGAGGTCGTCAATAGTGCGCTCAGCAACGTTGCGAGCACCATCATCTGCCACAGGCGCTTGGCGAATAGACCTGCTACCGCGACCGGCAGCGTCAGCAGCGCGATCACCATCACCACCCCGACGACGTAGATCAAGGTGACGATGGTCAACGCGGTCAGCACCAGCAAAAAAGTGTAGGTCAGCGGCACGTCGACGCCGCGCAGCGCGGCGAATTCCTCGTCGAAGCAAACCGCGAGCATTTGGTGGTAGAACATGGTGATCGTCACCAGGATCACCGCATCGAGGATGAGCAGCAGACGTAGCGTTTCGGGGTTGGTCAGGATGATGTTACCGAAGAGGTAACTCATAAGATCGGCCTTGTAACCCGGTGTGTGGAAGAGAAACAGCACGCCGATCGCCATGCCCACGGCCCACAACGCGCTGATGACGGTATCTTCGCGATCGGTGCCGCGGGCGCGCACCGCGCCGATGATCACCGCCCCGAGCAAAGCTGCCGCCACCGCGCCGTACAATGGGTCGAGCCACGCCCAATCGCGCGCGGTGCGCAGGTAGTACGCCGCGCCGATGCCACCGAGAGCGACGTGCGCCAGACTGCCGGCGATCGCCGTGATGCGGCGGGTCACCACGAACGATCCGACCGTGCCGCAGGCGACGCTCGCGAGCAACCCAGCCAGCAACGCGTAGCGTAGGAAAGGATATTCCGCGACTGCGTGGAGGAATTCGCTCACAGCCCTTCGTCCTCTGGTGGCGTCGGTTGCTCCAGGTGATGGTCGTGCCGCACCAACCGTTGGCCGGCGTGACCCGGGAAGAGTCGTGCCAGCTCTGCGCCGATGGCCGTCGTGTCGTGCTGCGCGACCTGTACGTTGACACAGATCACCTGCTTGGCGTGGCGTGAGACGGTGCTCACGTCGTGGGAGACCAGCACCACCGTCATCCGTTCGTTGAGTCGTTTCAGCAGTTCATACAGGTCGTCCTGGATGGCGGGGTCGAGGCTGGCCGTCGGCTCATCCAACAACAGGAGATCCGGCTCGCCAGCGATGGCCCGCGCGATCAGCACACGCTGCCGCTGACCACCGGATAGACGGGAGAACGGGCGATCCGACAGCGCGTCGGCACCGCAGGCAGCGAGGGCCTGCTCGGCAGCCTGGTGATCGGCACGCCGGTACGCGCCCAGCGGGTGGCGTGGCCCGAGTCGACCCATCAGGACCACATCGCCGGCGCTGACCGGAAACCTCGGGTCGAGATTGACCTGCTGCGGCATGTACCCGACCCGCCGGCGGGCCTGTTTCGGTGACATTCCGAGTACCGCGACGCGGCCGCGGCCGGGAGTCAACAGGCCGAGAATCAGTTTCAGCAGAGTGGTCTTCCCGCCGCCGTTGGGACCGACGATCGCCACGAACGCGCCACGCAGTACGCGGAAATCCACCGCCGTGAGCACGGCGTGGCGACCGTAAGCGAATTCGAGATCCTCGATGGCTACAGCGGGCGTCACGGTCACGGTACGTACCTTCCGGTCGGCTTGGTGAGATTCGCCGTGAGATTACTGGCCGGCGACGCTCCGGTCCAGTGCCGCCCGAAACGCGCGGGCGATACGTCCGAGGTTTTCCTGGTAGTCGCGGGCCAGCGGATCGAGCGTCACCACCTCGATCCCGAGTTCAGTCGCCACCGTCGTTGCCGCGGTGGTCGATGACTGCGGTTGGACGAAGATTGCGCGCGCGCCCGCCGCGCGCGCGCTCGAGAGAACTTCGGTCAAGTGCCTGGGGCTGGGGGCGAGGCCGCCCGCCTCGATGGCGACCTGCTCGAGGCCGTAATCACCGCAAAAGTAGCCGAACGCTGGATGGAATACGAAGATCGTCCCACCGCGCACCGGTGCGAGTAAGACGCCGATCTCGGTGTCGAGCGCTGACAACTCGGCTTGTAGGGTGGCGAGGTTACTGCGGTAGAGATCGGCTCCGGACGGATCGAGTCTCGCGAGCGTTGCGGCGATGACGGCTGCCTGATCTGCAGCGAGCCGCGGGCTCAGCCAGACGTGGGGGTCGTGCTCGCCGTGATCATGGCCGTGATCATCACTGTGATCATCGCCATAATCATCGGCGTGCGTCAGCTGCGGAGCCGCGGCGTGCGGCGTGGTGGCTTGCGTACCTCGCGTATCGACGACCGCCAACTGTGGGTAGTTGCGGGCCAGGCGAGGTACCAGTGCCTGTTCCATCGGTACCCCGATGCGGAAGTAGACGCGCGCGTCCGCGAGACCGGTTAGCTGTCGCGGCGTCGGTTCATACGTGGCGGGGGAATCGCCTGGGCCCACCAGTACCATCACGGCGACGCGTTCGCCCGCGATGCGCTCGACGAAATACACTTGCGGAATAATGCTCACCGCCGCCGTCAGCACGGCGTGGTCTGCCGGAGCAGCAGCGGAGTTTGGGGTGCTGGCCTCGATCTCGCCGAAGGCATAGAATGCCGCGATTACCCCGAGTGCACCGACTAGCCCGACCGGTACGATCGGTATGAGTCGCCACCGTGTGCGCGGCAAAAAGCGCGGGACTTCGCGTCGATAGCGAGCGTATTTCTCGCCGTATTCATGGAGCAGTTTCCGCTCTTCGAGTTCCGTGCCGACCACCAAATAGAACACGAGGACGACGCGTATAGCGAGGTTCACGTCGGTGAAATCCGCATAGAATGCCAGCAGCGCGAAAGCGC
>JAUVBS010000148.1 GCA_030591105.1 bacterium
GCAATTTCACTCTGCCTGTTTTACAGCACCGGATTCGTGCCGGTCAACTGTTGCAACTGATTTCGTAGAACCTTGGCTCCGGCCGCCGGTCGATCTATCTTGGCGAGGTCCCGTTACCGAAGCGACCGATCACACCGCGCCGCAAGGAGTCGCGTTTGCAGGTCACCAGGCAGCCGAACACACACCGCGTCTTGCCGTTCGCTCTAGTGAGTGTGCTTGGCGTGATCGTGCTCGCCATAGGCGTGCTCTGCGTGGACGTTCCCACCGCCTGGACGCAGGCCAACGCTTCTTCGCAGGATCAGACCGACCCACTGGCGCCGGTGTCTGCCGACACCACAGCTGTCGAGGTGGACGTCGACGCGGCTTTTCTCAAGATCGTCCCGGAGCAACAAGGTGCGGCGGAACAAATCCCGCCACCACCGCCCGCGGCGGCGACCGCCACCGATACGATCACGGCCACCGGTACAGCCGCTATCGCTGGTGGGCACAGAGCAACCGCCGCGCAGCCGGACGCCGGACCGAAATCACTGGTGACCTGGATCGAACGCGATGCGTGGTCCGAGGTCGTCGGGCGGGCGCAGGCCGCCGATCGGCCGATCCTCATCGACTTCTACGCCGATTGGTGCCGTCCGTGTAGGCAACTCGATCGCCGGGTTTACTCGGATTCTGTCGTGGCGGCGAAGCTGGCCGATCTGGTCACCTACAAGGTCGATGTCGATATGCCCGACGGCATCGTCCTCGGTGAGCAGTTCCACGTGTACAGCCTGCCGACTGTCATCCTCTGCCGTCCTGACGGTGAAGAGATCGATCGCTTCCGCGGGTACCGACCGCCGGCAAAATTCCTGCAATTGGTCGCCGACGCCCTCGCCGGGCGCGGGACCATCGAGGATCTGGAGTTGAAACTGCTCGGCCGGTACTACGATCCGCAATTGCGGCTCGCGGTCGGCCTGAAGTACGCCGAACGCATGGACGTCGCGCCGGCGCGTAGATACCTCGGCGCAGCCCTGGACCGAGGCGATGCCTTGCCGCGCCCCGACCAAGCGCGCGCGCTGCTCGCGCTGGCCAATCTGGAGTACCACGCCGGCAACGAGGACAGGGCGGTCGCGTTGGCTCACCGCGTTCTGCGCGATTACGCCGACGATATCGATTTCAAACGTACCCTGCGTGCGCTGGCTCGCTATCAGCGAGAACGTGGTGACGTCGAAGCGATGGTCGATGTCTATCGCCAGCTCGCCGCCATCGATCCGGACGACGCCCGTGCGTTGAACGATTTCGCCGCCAATGCAGCGCGCACCGGGGTCGCCCTCGATGAAGCCACCGCTGCCGCTCGACGGGCCGTCGAATTGAGCGGGCATCAGCCGGCCACCATGGCGACGCTCGCGGAAGTCTACCGTCAGCGCGGCCAATACGCCGACGCCATGAAGTGGATCAAGCGGGCGGTGGCCGCCGATCCCCACGACCTCTATCTGCGCGAGAAGCTGACGCAGATCCGCGCCGAAGCGGTCGGCGGCTGACCAGTGGTCCAGACTGTTACACCCAAAACGCGCCCGACAAAAAGACACCGACCGCGGTAAACCGCGGTCGGTGTGACGGCATTGCCGGTGGGGGATTGGAGGGAGAAACCGACAAGCCGTGCGTCCAGAATCTTAGAGGCAATCCCCAGTGCCTGACAAGAATATACCGGATCTAGAACTTCATTACAAACCTATTTTATCACAACTCTTTAGGGAATACCCCTAATTACTTGATTTAATCATACTATTATTGCTCTTTATGTATCAATTCCTAGGGATATTCCCAGGTTCTTGAGAGCGGTCGATCAGCCAAAACTGCGATGGTTTTCGTGGCTAATCGGTCCGGACCGCCGCCGCCGTCGTCGCCGCGCGCCGTACTCGCCGGGGTGACCAGTTACCCCGACTGATCTTTCTTTTGCATCACCAGCGCGTACAGGTAGTACGTGAGGGGGACGACCACCAGGGTCAGGACGGTCGAGAGCAACGTGCCCATCATCAGACTGATCGCCAGACCCTGGAAGATCGGGTCGAACACCATGACGATCGAACCGGTCACCACGGTACCGGCAGTCAAGGCGATGGGTAACATACGGACAGCACCCGCCTCGATGCAAGCCTCCTTCAACGCGAGGCCGTCGGCCAGCCGCGTTTCGATGAAATCGATCAAGAGTACACTGTTGCGCACCATGATCCCGGCCAGCGCGATCACGCCGATCATCGATGTCGCGGTGAAGAACCCACCGAACAACAGGTGGCCGGGGATGATGCCGACCAGCGTCAGTGGGATCGGAATCATCATCAGCAACGGGATGGTGAAGTTCTGGAACATGCCGACGATCAGCAGATAGATGATCACCAGGACGACTGCGAAAGCGATACCCAGGTCGCGGAACACCTCGTAAGTGATGTGCCACTCGCCATCCCACTTGAGCGCGTAGCCGTCTTCGAGTTCGGGTTGGGCGGTGAACTTCTGTTCGATATGCGTGCCGTCGGGCATGGTCAGCTCGGCGATGCGTTGCTCCATGTCGAGGATGGCGTAGATCGGCGACTCGAGAGCGCCGGCCACGTCGGCGGTCACGTAGACTACCGATTTCAGGTTGCGGCGGTGGCGGCTCTTGGGCTGAGTTGTCTCGGCGAGCTTGACCACGTCCGCGAGCGGTATCAACGCGCCGTCGACGCTATGGATGAACAGGGAGTTCAGACTCTCGATGCTCGAGCGATCGGCAAGCGGCAGACGCACATTGATCGGCACTTTTTCGGCGGCGGTCGCCATATGCGCCAGCCCGCCGTCGTAACCGTTGAGCGCGACGGCCAAGGTCTGGCTGACCTGTTGGGTCGAGACGCCGCGTACCGCGCCGCGGTCCTTATCAACGATCAGCTCGTATTGCGTCTGGTCGTCTTCGACGTACCAGTCGATATCGACCACACCGGGTGTGTCGGTGAAAATCTGTTTTATCTGGCGTGCGGCTTCGATCCGCCCTTCAAAGGTCGGTCCGTATACTTCCGCCACGAGGGTCGAAAGCACCGGCGGACCGGGTGGTACCTCGAGCACCTTGACCGCGGCACCGTGACGGGCGGCCAGCTCCTGGATCGGCCCCCGCACGCGCTTGACGAGGTCGTGGCTCTGGTCCGAGCGGCGAGACTTGTCCACCAGGTTCACCTGCAGATCGGCGACGTTGGCCCCCTGCCGCATCATGTAGTGGCGCACCAGACCGTTGAAATTCACCGGCGCCGCCAGACCGGCGTAGACCTGATAGTCGGTCACCTCCGGTACGGTGGCGAGGTAATCACCGATCTCTCGAGCCAGCGTGGTGGTACTCTCGAGTGTCGTGCCTTCCGGTGTGTCGATGATGACCTGGAATTCGCTCTTGTTATCGAACGGTAGCATCTTGACCTGCACGGTACGCGTGGTGAACAGTAACATCGACGCGCCCGTCAACACGCCGACCGCCACCAGCGCCGCGACTGCCCGCGCCGGCCGGTCGAGCAACGGCCGGACCATTCGGTTGTAGAGCTTGTAGATCGCAGTGTTGCGTACGCTGTAACCGACGTTCTCGCCACCCAGAGTTCCTTCACCCGGTAGATCTTCGCGCCACTCGCGGCCCGGTTTGAGTAGCCGGACTGCGAGCCACGGCGAGATGACCAGCGCGACCAGCAAACTGAAGATCATCGCCAACGATGCGCCGACCGGCATCGGACGCATATACGGTCCCATCAGTCCGCGCACGAACGCCATCGGCAGCATCGACGCGATCACCGTGAAGGTCGCCAGAACGGTCGGGTTGCCCACCTCCTGAATCGCGTCGAGAGCGGTGCGCAGATCGACTTTCCCCTTCATCTTGATGTGCCGGTGGATGTTCTCGACCACGATAATGGTGGCGTCGATCACGATACCGGTCACCAGGATCAGCGCGAACAGGGTGACCCGGTTCAAGGTGTAACCCAAGATAAAGTAGACAAAGAGGGTCAGGCTGAAGGTCGTCGGGATCGACAGGAAGATGATCATCGATCCGCGCCAGCCCATGGCCAGAAACACGACGCCCACGGCGAGCAGAATCGCGATGCCGAGGTTCTGGATCAAGCCACTCGCCTTCGCGCGAGCCGTCTCGCCGTAGTTACGAGTGATCGTGACGTTCACGTCGCCGGGTATGAGCGTCCCTTCTAGCTTGGCGAGCTTGGCCAGGATCGCATCGGTCACGCGGGTCGCGTCACTACCGATGCGCTTGGCGACACTGATGGTCGCTGACGGGTATTCGCTGCCGACGTTGAATTGCTCGGGGATGCCGACGTCCGCGCCCGCAAGGCCGACCCCGAAAAAAGTGTAGCTGTCGATGTCAGCCGGTCCGTCGGTCACGGTCGCAACGTCCGCCAGTCGCACCGGACGACCGCCGAAGGCGCCGACGACCAGATTCGCGACGTCATCGGCCGAACGCAAGAAGGTACCGGTCTCAACGGTGTACTGTCGGTTACCCGCCGCGAAGCTGCCCGACGGCAGGTTCTGGTTCTGCATCTGTAGCGCCGGCAGGATCGCCAGGGCGGTGACGTTCAACGCCGCCATCCGCTGCGGATCGAGTTCAACACGCACGCTGCGCTGACGCCCGCCGATCAGTTCGACCACCGATACGTTGGTCACCGAGGAGATCTCGTTACGGATCTCGCCGGCGAGCTGGCGCAACTCGTAGTGGTCGTACTGATCGCTCCAGAGGGTCAAGGCGAGGATCGGCACATCGTCGATGCTGCGTACCTTGATCACCGGCCCGATGATCCCCGGCGGGGCGATATCCATGTTGCTGTTCATCTTGTTGTACAGCCGGGTGATCGCTTTCTCCATGTCGGTGCCGACCAGGAACCGGGCGGTCACGATACCGAAGCTCGCGAAGCTGCTGCTGTAGACGTACTCGACGTCTTCGATCTCCCAGATCTTCTGCTCCATCGGCCGCGTGATCAGGTTTTCGACTTCCTGGGGAGTCGCACCGGGGAACATCACCATCACGTCGATCATCGGCACGACGATCTGTGGTTCCTCTTCACGCGGAGTCAACAAGATCGCGAACACCCCGAGTAGTATGGTTGCCGCAATCAAGAGTGGTGTGATCTTCGAGTCGATGAAGGTCTCGGCCAGTTTGGTTACCACGCCGTAGCTCGGCTTGGTAGGTTCGGTCGGCTTGGTCGCGCCGTGTTGGGTATCCTCGCGGTCGGCCATGGCTACCTCACCACCTTATCGCCCTCGGCGAGGGGCAGCTCCGCCTGCAGGACGACGCTTTCGTCGCCGCGAAGACCGCTCAGCACTTCGACGCCGTCGCCGTGTTGTTTGCCGAGACGGACCCAGCGTAGGTGTGCCCGCTCGTCCGCATCGACGAGCCAGAATCCGGTCAGTTGACCGCGCCGGATCACCGCGGCAGCGGGCGCCAGAACCACTTCGCGCATACCGGTCGGCACGTTGACCCGGGCGAACATGCCGCTACGTAACAGGCCGTCATGGTTATCGATGGTCGCCTCGATGTCGTAGGTGCGGCTGCCGGGGTTGGCCGCCGGTACCACGCGTTCGATCGCCACCGTGTAGCGCGCGTCCGGCAGCGAGGTGACCTCGACCTCGACCATCATGCCGACCTGGACCGCGTTGATGTCCTTCTCACCGACGTGGGCGACAACCTTCATCTGCCTGGTTTGCTCGAGCACCAGGAGCGGAACACCGGGGTTGGCCATATCGCCTTCCTCGATCATCTTGCGCGCGATGACTCCCGATGTCGGGGCAACGATGGCGAGATAACCGCTGTGAACTTCGATCTCGCTCAGGCCAGCTTCGGCGCGCTGTAGTCCCGCCGCGGCGCGGTCGCGCCCGGTCAGTACGTCGTCGAGCTGCGCCCGTGAGGCCGAATTCTCGGCATATAACTTCTCGAAGCGCTCGACCATCTTCTCGGCGTTGGCCAGCACCGCCTTCGCTTCGGCGATGGC
>JAUVBS010000245.1 GCA_030591105.1 bacterium
ACCGTCACCATCGACATCCGCCACCGTCGGGAAGCCTTTGGGCCAGGCGGGGAGGTCGAAAGGCCAACCGAAGAGGGGCGAGCCGTCCGATAGCCTGATCACGTGCACCCGGTAGTCGTAGCCCAGGTGATTGTCGAAGACGATCAGCTCGGGGATGCCGTCGCCGGTCACATCGCCCAGCCCCAGGTAGAAGAGCTGGCTGCTCGTGGCGATGTTGAGCGGAAAACCGTCATAATTGGTGCCGTCGTGGTGACGGCAACTGGCGACCGAGCCGCCGCTGGTATAGTGGCCCAATATGATCTCCAGGTCGCCGTCGCCATCGAGGTCCGCCGGGACGGGCGGACCCATCATCAACCAACCGCTCGACCAGGTCTCGAGGATCAGCGGGTAGCCGGCTGCCTCGCTGCCGTCGGCGTTGAATACGTGGAGCCACATGGAGGGGTCGAGCCAGGCAACCGCGAACATCTCGCTGTCGCCGTCGCCATCGACGTCGCCGTAATAGAGGGATTGGATTCTCGCTTCTGGATCCAGATCCACCGTGAAGAGTAGGTTCCCCAGATGGTCCAGAGCGGAGATGCGGTAGTAAGTGCCCGTGTTGCCCAGGGTGTGGGCACCCCACGCCTCGAGATCGCCGTCCCTGTCGGTATCGGCCAGCACGAAGGGGGTCTGCAGGGCGTTCGAGTAGTCGTCGGGGGCGAACTGGGGATAGCCCGGCATGTCGCTGCCGTCGTAGTTCCGGCCGTTGAAGGTCCACACCGCAGAGTCGCCGGCCCACCAGTCCCGGGTGGTCCAGAGCACTTCGTTGTCGCCGTCCAGATCGACGTCGGCGACCGACGGCCCGGGCATGTTGCCGTTGGTGCCGTAGCCCATATAGGTCTGTTCGGTCATCGGCCAGCCCATCAAGAAGTCACCGTTGCCCCGCAAACCAAAGGTGTGGCCGCCGGTCAGGAATATCTCGTCGGCGCCGTTGCCGTCGATATCGAAGAGCGTTGGTGTGTACGGGTAGCCGGCCGCGGGGGTACCGAGCTCGACGGGCCAACCCTCACGCAGGTCAGCCGACCGGGGCACTTCGCCAGCAGACTGGCGTACGGGGCCTTGCCACGTTTCTGTAATCGGTGGCGTGACCAATATCAGTTCCGCCGCTGGCTCTGCTGCACTCGCTGGCTCTGCTGCACTCGCTGGCTGGAGGACCGCGAGCAGAAGCACCGGATAGATCACTAGTGAAACGCGACGAAGCCTGGACATGACCGACCTCCTTACGGGCGCAGCGACACGCGGCAGCCACGCGGCGATAATATCAAATTTTCAGGTGTTTTGGTAGCGTGGAGAGAAGATCACCGGGAGCGGATCTTCGAGTAAAGGTCCACAAAGAGCCCGCGTCTGGTATTGTGGGATCCGGGATAACTCGGTATCTTGGCGTCCGCCGATACCATGTTCGCATCGGGCGGCAGACAGCAGAGAGCAGATATCAGATAGCGTCGGTCCTTATCTTAACCTGTCGAGGAGTCCATTCATGAACCAGGAGTCCCGAACCAGCGTTCCTCCCCGGAGAATCCGGATGTATATCTACATGGCGCTCATCGCGCTCTCGATCGGCGGGATTGCCATCATGGACTATTCCGCGGAGTACGGGCTGTGGTACTGGCTGGCCATGGCGGTCATCTTCGGAGCGACCAGTGTCGGCTTGGCTTGGCGCAACGTGAACCAATCGGGTGAGACTCACTGGCACCAGGTGCGTCGTCAGGTGCTGCATTGGCTGACCCTGATCGTCGGTATGTTGCTGGTTTTTCTCATGCAGCGCTTCGACGCTTTGGACGCGACGACTTCCGGTATAGTCGCTTTGCTCATGCTCGCGGTCACGACCGTTCTCGCCGGAGTCCACTTCGACTGGCGCCTGGCGGTGCTGGGACTCATCCTGGCAGCGACCTATGTGGCCGCCGTCGTCAGCGAAGGGTTCTTCTGGGTGCTGCTCATCGTGGCCGTGGTGGTCATGTTCGTGCTCGTACGGAGCAAGCGAAAGGCTGAGTGAGGGTCCCCCGGAGGAAGATCTTGTCGCTTAGCGTACAGGAAGTGGTCTGGAACTGGCGAGAACACGAAGCGTCACCGCGTGCGGACTCGTCGGTGCGGAATCATCTGCGCCGTAAAGCGGTGATCCAGGCGCTCGTGATGGGTGTGATCGGAGCGATCCTGCTGGGGCTGTTCGGGCACCGGATTGTAGCGTTCGTTGTCTGGGGTCTGGCGGCGGTGATCCTGATCCTCGGCCTGGCTGCGCCGCCGGTGTATCGGCACGTCGATCGCTGCGGGCAGTTTGTGGGCCGTGCGGTCGGCGGGCTGCTGACCACCGTGCTGCTGACGCCGTTTTACTATCTGGTGTTCTTCCCCGGCGCTCTGCTGTTGCGGTTGCAGGGGCGCGATCCGTTACACCGAC
The DNA here is from genome assembly GCA_030591105.1 of bacterium. Taxonomy (GTDB): domain Bacteria; phylum Krumholzibacteriota; class Krumholzibacteriia; order LZORAL124-64-63; family LZORAL124-64-63; genus JAUVBS01. The sequence continues at coordinate 2,429 of JAUVBS010000245.1, forward strand.
CTCCACTCGAGCCAGGCCGGACCGGTTGGATCCCGCGGCGGCAAGCTCCGACTCCCGAGAGCTACGCGCGTCAGTTCCTGCGCGAGGATCGTGAGGCGCGGGTACTGCACCGGCCTGTCGGTGCGGGTACAGACGCGAACGACGAGGCGCCGCGTTGAACATCCTCGGCATTTCCGCGTTCTATCACGATTCAGCCGCCTGCCTGGTGCAGGACGGCCGCATCGTCGCTGCCGCCCAGGAGGAGCGGTTCTCCCGCAAGAAGCACGACTCAGGCTTTCCCCACCACGCGGTCCGCTACTGTCTGGTCGCGGGTGGCGTCGCCACCGACCAGATCGATGTGGTCGTTTTTTACGACAAGCCGCTGACCAAGTTCAGCCGGATTCTGAAGACTTACTTCGCCGTGGCGCCGCGGGGGTTACGTTCGTTCCTGATGGCGTTGCCGCTCTGGATCCGTGAGAAGCTCTGGATCCCCGCCGAGATCGAAGAGGCACTGGACAAGGCCGGTGCCGGCAAACCGAAGCGTCTGCTGTTCACCGAGCACCACGAGGCGCACGCGGCCAGCGCGTTTTTCCCGAGCCCCTTTGCGCGCGCGGCGATCCTGACCCTCGATGGGGTCGGCGAGTGGGCCACCAGTAGCCTCGGTCGCGGCGAAGGCAACCGGATCACCATGCTCGAGGAGATCCACTTCCCGCACAGCCTCGGTCTGCTCTACTCGGCTATGACCTACTTCACCGGGTTCCGGGTCAACTCGGGCGAGTACAAGTTGATGGGCCTCGCTCCGTATGGCGAGCCGCGCTACGTCGATCTCATCAAGAAGCATCTGATCGACATCCGCGACGACGGTAGTTTCCGGCTGGATTTGAGTTACTTCGGCTACCTCGACGGCTTGACCATGACCAACGCCAAGTTCGCTGCCCTATTCGACGGACCACCCCGGCAACCCGAAACCGAATTGACGCGGCGCGAAATGGATCTCGCCCGCTCGGTTCAGGTGGTCACCGAAGAGGTCGTCCTGAAGATGGCGGGCCACGCCCGCCGCGTCACCGGCGAGCGCAAGCTCTGCCTCGCCGGCGGTGTTGCGCTGAACTGCGTGGCCAACGGCAAGCTTGTGCGCTCGGGTCTCTTCGACGACATCTGGATCCAGCCGGCCGCCGGCGACGCCGGGGGCGCGCTGGGAGCGGCGTTGTTTGTCTGGCACCAGCTCGAGGGCCAGCCGCGCGCGGCGGCAAGCGTGACCGGCAGCGGAACACCGTACACGACCGCCGGCGGGACCGACCGCGCTAGCGGTGGTGGGATACCGCGCACGACCGGCGCCGTGATCGCTGACCAGCCGGACGGCATGGCGGGCGCCTATCTCGGTCCGGCTTTTTCCGACGACGAGATCGTCGCCTGGCTCGATCACCATCAACGTCCCTACGAGCGCCTGGCCGACGGCGCGCTCGAGAACCGCGTCGCCGAGATGATCGCCGATCAACAGGTGGTCGGTCTGTTCCAGGGGCGGATGGAGTTTGGGCCGCGGGCGCTGGGTAACCGATCGATCGTCGGTGACGCGCGCTCGTCCCGCATGCAGTCGGTGCTCAATCTGAAGATCAAGTACCGCGAGTCGTTTCGGCCGTTCGCGCCGTCGTGTCTCGAGGAGCGCATCGGCGATTATTTCGAGATCGACCGGCCGTCACCGTACATGCTGCTGGTGGCACAGGTGCGTCGGGACCACTGCCTGATGCCGGACGCTGATGAAGCCGACTTGCCGGCGCTAACTGTTATTCATCTGGTATATAAGTCTCAACCCGACCAGTGTCAAATCCGGGTTCACTTCTTCTATAACGGATGTTTCCTGGGCGATAAGCGTGGCATAGCCAC
>JAUVBS010000106.1 GCA_030591105.1 bacterium
GAATCTCGACAACAACGCGCGCCGCCTGATCCAGACCGCACTCGAACGAGCGGGCGGCAACAAGAGCTTGGCCGCGCGAATGCTGGGGATTACCCGGCGGACGCTCTACTCGCGGTTGAAATTACTCGGTATCGATGGCCAGCAGGACCAAGGCAGTCGCGATCAAGGCAGCCGTGACGGCGAGCACGACCAGTAGCACGGGCCGTAGGCGAGAAAGGCGCTGTACCTCCAGGTACGGCGATGGTCGCCCGGAAGCGTCGGCGGTAAGGCGCCGTGGCCAGCGGTTCGCGATCTTCAGGTTAACCTGTTGCTACGAAGTAGGATACTGGACCAGACGCCAGGTTGAACACGACGATTCGCTGGCACGGTCATTGCGAGATCGTCGGGCGTGCGTAGCTGATGACCAACGTCCGTGATGTGAGGGGTCGGGCGATGCGGCGAGCGATGGCACCGACAAATGACCCGAGAGCAGCGAATCTCGCCCGTCGCGTGGCGACGGTGGTGCTGATCAGCGCGGCACTGGTGGTCGCCACACTGACCGTCGTGACGGGGCCACTGATCAGCAGTGCCAACGCCCAGGGAGATCAGAGCGATCTCGTTGCGACCTACATCGAGCGGACCGCAGAACTGCTCCAACAGGCGTGGGGGATCGTCAGCGAGTCGGACAGCCAGAGAGCGCGTCGCGTGCTACGCGAGGCCGGTCTGTTGCACGAGCGGTCGCTGCGCCAATTCGATGAAGGCCACTTGCGGTTGGCCGGGGCGCTATCGCGGCGCGCGCGGGCGGCCGGGGGGCACGCGGTTCGCCTGGCGCGCGAGTCGCTCGGATACGAGGATCGCGCGCGGATGCGGTTGCACCGCTTTCGGGATGCCTACGACCAGATCCGCGTGCGGGCGGTCGATCAGAATAGCGATCGTGCCCTGCGTTTTTTGAACGAAGCGGAGAAACAGGCCCTCCGTGCCCGTGAACAGTACATCCAGAACAATTTCGACATGGCGCTCGGTCTTATAGATTCGGCCGACGCGCTGCTCAACCGTGCGGCGCGGATCCTGTTCCAGCAGGGTGGTCGCGAGCGCTTGTTACGCGATCTCGAACGAACTGCTGAGCTCATCGACCGCGCCGAACAACGGTTGGGGCCGAACGCCGATTCAGCCGCGCGCGAACACCTTGAGACGGCGCGCATCGCCGTCGCCAGGGCGTACCGGCACCTGGACGAGGGCCAAGCCGTCCAGGCGCTGCAGCAGGCCCGGCTGGCGCGCCGCTTGGCACGCCAGGCCACAGGTGACGGTGGCGACGCGCCGACGCGCGAATCGGTCCAGGCGCAGATCGAGCGGTGGGACCAACGCCAGTCCGATATCGCCGAAGCAGTGCACGCATCGCGTTCGCCGCAGGCTAGCCGTATCTACGAACAGTCGGTCCAGCACCGCGCCCGGGCCGGTGAACTGCTCGCCGCCGACGATCTGGAACTGGCCCTGCGGCAGATCAAGGTGGCGTTGGACATGTTGCACGAGGCCGGTGAACTGGCCAGGTGATTCTCGAGGCCGAGAACGAGCTGTGGACCATGGGTGCTTGGCGGATCAGCGATCCGCTCTCGTGCGAGATCATGGCCAGCTACAAACCGGAGAACCACACCGAGAAGAGTGACGATGCGGCCATCGGTTTTGCCAGCGTGCGGTTGGTATGGCGACCGTGACCGGACCAGGTGCGGCGATCGCGCGGCGGGACCAGACCGGTCAGGCCCGCTTCAGTAATTGCTGGCGGTCGTTACCAGAGGAGGCTTACAATCAGGCCATCCGGGCCGATGGGTATCCGGTAATCTGGGTCGTTGTATTCGGTAATCGTCGGTAGCACCGGAGGCCGCCGTGCCCGCCTTGTCCTTCTTGAAATCGACACTTGTTGATCCGCAGTCGCCGGCGTGTCTGTGGCGGCACCCGGTGCAGGCAGCGCGGGTTGTCGCTGCCGCAGCCGGCAACGTCTATCTGCCGGCGTTGGAGATGTTGACGGGGATCGCACGGCGAGAGTGCTCGGTATGCGGTTGGCGAGGGTACCGTTTTCGCACTTTCCTTTCTGCCGACGAGGTTATCCGGGACTGCATCTGCCCCGTCTGTGGGTCGTTCGATCGGCATCGGCTACTGGTGCTGGGGCTCCGTGGGGAACTAGCCGTCCTGAAGGGCGCCGTGCCGCAGGTCCTGGTCGGGTTTTCGCTCTCGGGTGCCATGCGTTTTTTACTCGAGCACGAAGGTTTGGCCCGTTGCTTCCGGTCGGACGTCGAGCTGAACGACCGACGCTTCGCGCCCGATTTCCTCACCGATCTTCGCCGTGCCGCGCTACGTGATAAGTCGGTCGACTGGATCTTCTGCAGCCACGTGCTCGAGCACGTCCCGGAGCTGGAGCCATGCGTCGACGAGCTGGAGCGCGTATTGAAGCCGGGTGGTGTGGCGTGGATCCAGGTACCGCTCGAACCGCAGTTGGCGTGTAGCCGGAGTATACCGGTCGACCAACACCGTGCCCACGCCCACGCCTGGCAGTTCGGTCCTGATTTCGGCGAGTTGCTGGGGCGTTCAGGCTGGAGAGTTACCGAGGTGTGTGCCTGCGATCAGATTGACGCTGCTCACCGCCGTTCTTTCGGTATCGCGGCCGAGGAACGCTATTGGCTATGCCGGAAGCGGGGGTGATGCGTCGCTCTCGCGACGAAATGGGTTTTGAAGCGGGCGCGGGGTCATGACTGCCCGGCTACATTTCGGAAACAGACGGGCGGGGTCCGGTGCCGAACCCCGCCCGTTTCGTTGTTGGGCTGTGCGACGTATTGTCGCGATCAGCGCGTCAGGCCATCAGAAAGTGGACGTCATACCCAGAGCGTAGTACCAGACTGCTCCGCTCAAATCGCCATAGACGTAAGGTTTGACGTCTTCTGTCATCATCCAGGTCACCGAACCGTACAGCGACGACCTGGCCTTGATCTGGTAACGGACACCCAGGGTGCCTTCGATCTGCAGGTACTCCAAGTCGCTATAATCCTGGATCTCGGAGAAGTCGTAGGCTCCCTTGCTCGATCCGCCCGGGTAATCCGGACTGATCGTCACGCTGTCCGGAATCGCCGGCTCCGGCAGGAAGAAGGAGTCGAAATTCCCCTTGCTGTAGGCGATGGCCGTATCGAACGACCATCCCCACTTGTCCGTCATCTCCTGGGTAACGTTCAAGAACATGACGTGTGCCGCGGTCGTGTAGTCTGCCGAGGTCTGGGTCGAGTCGTAGTGATGAGGCTCCGCACCGGAGCCTTCGATGTGACCCGCTCAGCCATCGAATATTGGTGGACAGAGGTTCGCATTCGACTTGTACGAGTTGTAAGTGTAGCCGAAGGTGAACATCAGCTTAGGTGTCGGCGCGGTCCAGATGTTGAACCCGGGGATCAAGACGTCGCGCTCGAACTGGTAGATGTTCAGTTCGTCGTTCTTCTCCTTGGCATAGGTGACGAACGCATTCAGCGATGTCTTGTCGGAGAGACGGAACGTGCCCCGGGCGCTACCCCGGTGGGACTGGGTTGCCTGGTTGGTCCCGTTGCCATACCGCTGGCGCTGGAAGTAGTACAACCGACCGTTGGCGTGAATCGAGGAGGTGCCTTCGAGGCTCTCTTCACACATGGCGTTCGGGTTCATGAACGGCTTCTGACTGTTGGTGTAGGTGTAGTCCAGTCGGAAGCTGCCCTGGCGGCCGAGCCGCTGCCGGTAGAGTGCGCGGATGCGGTCGGTCGTCGTCTTGTTGGCAAACGGTGTCGACGCTATCTCGACCGGGTTGGCCGGATCGTCGAAATTGTAAGTGGTCTGGGTCTGGGTCATGGCGTCGCGGTCGGTCTCGTCGTGGCGCCAGTTGACCTTGATCAGGTTGGTCTTACCCAGTCGGTAACCGACGTCGAGTTCACCGCGGTACACCTTGCGCTGGGCTGCCGAGACGCGGTTCCAATCGAAGTTCAGGTTGCCGGTGGCCGTGTCTTGAGCCCGGAAATTCGGCAGATCGACGTAGTAGTCGTCGGCCTTGATCTCGTAGGTGTAGAACTTGGCGTTGACGCGGAATTTTCGACCCGGGCGGAACGACCAGGCCGCCGCCCACGAGTCGAACGTGTTCTGCTGGCCGGTCATATCGTTGTGTTGTTTGCGGTAGGTGTACGAGCCGCTGAGCACGTTGTTCTGGCCAACTTCTGCCTTCAAGGCGCCGAAGTGGTTGGTCTTCGTGTTGTCGGCCGCGCTGGCGTAAGGCAGCGTGGTGTCCTCGAAGATCAACCGGCTGGAGAACTCGTCTTGAGCACCGCCGTTGACCGGATGGCTGGCGTTTTTCCAGCGGTGTTGGGGGGAATTGGCGAGGTTGAGGTATTCCCGGCGCTTGAATTCGTAGTTGAAAGTGAAGAGTCCGAGCGTACCGTCGAGTCCCGACCGCCAGGTGCGCGTCTCCTCGTCGACCCGTTGGCTGTTGCCTTCGACATGGCAGAACGCGCAGTGGTCGATGGTCATGGTTTGTTTGTAACCGGTGCGGCGTTGGTCGTGGTAGGCACCGTAGACCTGGCCGTCGGCCAGGAACGGCAAATCGATACTCACATCGCCGGTGAAGTCCTGGTACTGGTAATAATACCGGCCCAGCGGGTCGTTGTCGGTGTGGTAGATCTGTTTGCCGCCGGGAGTGAAACCACCGGCGCCGTCCGGGTTGGCTTCCCTGGCCTGCAAGTTGACCAAGGTGTCGTGACCCAGATTGTGCACGAACGACTGGTACGAGAAGTTGGCCGACACCAGAGACGAGGTATGCAGACCAAAGTCGAAGCCCTTGGTGCGGGTGTTGAAGTAATACGCCTGGATGTCGAACAGCGAGGCGTCGTCACCGCCGAGCAGATCGAGCAGCATGTGAACGTTGGTCTGACCCAAGTCCTCGATGCTGATGAACTCACCCGCTTTCTGAGGGTTGTCCGAAAAATCGCCGTAGTGGGCGCCAACGCTGGCCGTGCCATCGAGGAACGTACCCGCGTCGTCGTCGGCTAGAACCGCCGATCCCGCTCCGAGGAGAAGGATTGTGGCGCCTAGCAGGATTCTCAGCTTTCGCATCGTAACCTCTTTCGGTCTTGCCTCCGCCCGCGCTCAGGTGGTGCGTCGGACGGATGGCGCCGTTAACGGTTCAACGCCCGGCCCTGCCCCGGGATCGATTGGCTAGGCAGATCCGTGCCGTGGACGGACTGATGACACTGGCTGCACTTGGTCAGCATGGAGCGTTTCATACTGTCGTAGTGCGACGTGCCCGATAGGCCCGCGTAACCGGGGTCGACGCCGGTTTCGGTGGCGGGATCCCAGACTCCCGGCGGGGTCTCGTAGTCGCCTTCCCAGCCCGCCAGAATACTGTGGAAGTGAGGCTGGTGGCAGTTCAGGCAGATGAAGGGCTCGTTCTGACGCAGCAGATTGTTAGCCACCGCACCGTGGGCATTGTGGCAGATGCTGCAGTCCTCTTCGGCCGGGGAGTGCTGGAAGATGAACGGTCCAGCGTACTTCGCGTGGCAGGTCAGGCACAGTTCCCGGTTCTCTTCGCCGGCGAAGTTACCGGCCAGGTAGGGACTGTGCACGTTGTGGCAGTCGCCGCAGGTCATGAAACCGTCCCGGACCGGGTGACGACTGGGCATCTGGAATTGCGCCTGCATATCCTGATGGCAGGCGTAGCAGACCTTCGTCTCGGAGTCTTTCAGCTGGTGAGCGTAGTCCGCACCGTGCATCTGGTGGCAATCCAGACAGCCGATGTCGGCCTCGGCGTGGGGGCTGAGCCGCCAGTCCACGGTGTGCCCGGTCTTGTGGCAATCCAGGCATATGTCGATCCCGTTGATACCCGCGGTTGCCTGCGGGATCATGATGTCCGTGGGCTCATTGGTGTCGGTGTGCAAGGCGCCGGGGCCGTGGCAAGACTCGCAGCCTTGGGCCAGGCCGGGGTACTGAAAGTCGGCCAGCCGCCCGTGGATCTGCTGGGCGAAGGAGGCTGTGTATTCCTCGTGACATTCGAGGCAGGTCTCGGTGCCCACGTAGTCGTTCGGGCCTGCCCCCAGCGCCAGCAATGGCATGACTGCGAGCATCAACCCGGTGCCGAGCCCGAGACAAACCCTCGTGACCATGGTGCTGTTTGGGTAGCGAACCATGTGACGGACCTCTCCGGTTAGGCAGTGAATGTTTGATGCCCGAACGGTACCAAGTCCATCCGGGCGGGTAGTCAGAATATCCCGCTGGCTAGCGGAGGTGCGCGGCGACTGTAGCCTCCTTCTCATGTCACCGTCCATGGGTGGCCCCTTTCGGTTAAGGGGGATCGAATTCGTTTGACTCATGAGAGGATACTATCGGCGGATTTGGTGACATGTCCATGAAAAAAACGCGGAACCCGTTGTTTTTAAACAAATTGAGAACGTTGTTCAATATTTGACAACCGTATTCATTTACAGACTATTCCCGTCGTAATAGTAGGGTTTAGTCGATATATTGCTTCGGCGCAGTGGTGAGTGCGGCCGACTCTTCTAGGTTGGCGAACGACATTCTCCCAGCTTTATGATAGGAAAAACTCGTTGTTATGAAACGACGTACGGATAGATTTTTCTTGCTCGACCCAAAAGACTCTTCTTTATTTTTCGAAGTTGTGCAATAGATCGTGAGGACGGAAATACGGTAATGTTGGCGATTTAACGTACGCTGGTATACGGGTCAGAGATACCCGGCGATGCGGAAGGGACGCGATGAGCGGGCGAAACTGGCCGATGTATCTGGTGGCGGCGATTGCGTTTATGGCACTGACGGCGGCTGGAAGCGCGGCCGATTACAGCGATGCCGATTGCACCGATTGCCATACCGACACGGGCGGTATGCCGGCAGAAGTCGGTTCGGCCGACCTGGCCGGAAGTACCCACGCCGACCTGGATTGCGTCGATTGCCACGTCTGTATCGATCGGTTGCCCCATATCACGCCGCTACCGCGGGCCGATTGTGAATCCTGCCACGACGATGTAGCTGACACCTACCGGCAGCACGGGCGTGCCAAGGTGGGCGAATCGGCTTTTGTTCCGACC
>JAUVBS010000149.1 GCA_030591105.1 bacterium
AGCCGCCGCGTGGCTGAAGCTCTGGCGTTCCAGATCACCGATGCCAACTGGGTGATCGATCACACGACACAGACCGGCAAGAAACCGGTGCTGATCATCGGCAGGATCAGCAACAAGACCGTCGAGCACATCCCGACGCAGACCTTCATCGCCGACCTGGAACGGTCTTTCATCAACAACAACCGGGTCTCCGTGGTCGCATCGCCCGAGGAGCGCGAGCAGATGCGTACCGAACGGGCCGATCAACAGGAGTTCTCGTCCCTCGAAACCATGAAACAGTGGGGCCGCGAGATGGGGGCCGACTACATGATGATCGGTGAGATCAACATGATCGTCGACCAGGAGGGCAGCGAGGCGGTCAAGTTCTACCAGGTCGACGCTTACCTGGCGGACCTCGAGACCAACGTGAAGGTCTGGGCCGGTCAGGAAAAGATCAAGAAGTACGTCGGTAAGGACAAGGTGAAGCTCTGATCCGGGTCGGCTATGGCTGTCCGCTACGGTAACGAACACGGCCGACCGGCCGTACCGATGAGACCGTATCGCTCCTACGCGTCGACGAGCGTTCGTCTGCTACGTGTATTGGCGGCGGCCTCGCTCGTGCTGGTCATCTCCGGGTGCGCCACCTACTCCACCAAGATCAGCAAGTTGCGCCCGCAACTCGCCGAAGGCGCCTACGACGCCGCGTTGGAGACCGTCGAGGACCAGACCGGCGGCAAGGACCGATTACTGTACTACCTCGAGCGCGGTAGCATCCTGCATTACGCCGATCGGTGGGTCGAGAGCAACGAGGCTTTTGCTGCTGCCGAACGAACCGCCGACGAACTCTACACCAAGAGCATTTCCGAGGGTGCACTCTCGATGGTCACCAGCGATGCGAGTATCAGCTATCGCGCGCGGCCGTTCGAGATGGCGATGATCCCCTACTTCCGGGCGTTGAATTATGTCTACCTCGGCCAGCGCGAGTCGGCCCTGGTCGAGGCCCGCAAGACCAGCTTGTTGCTGGCGAAGTATGTCGATATCACGCTGGCCGGCATCGAGCAAGAGGAAGGGCGTGCCACACTGGAGCAGGTACGCAACAACGCCTTTCTACTCTATTTCAGCGGCATGCTCTACGACTGGGACGGCGAGCTGAACGACGCTTTCATCGCTTACCGCAACGCCGCGACGGCGTACCAGAAAGGTGCCGCCCAGCTACAGATCGCCATCCCGCCATCGCTAGGACGCGATCTGGAACGGACCGGTCGCCGGCTGGGTTTCGGCGAGGAGCTCGATCACTTGCGGACGATCTGCCCTGACGTTTTTGCCGCCGCGGGTGAACTCTCCGCTGAAAAGGTGGCTTGGCAAAAGGGCCATGGCGAGCTGGTGCTTCTGGTCGAGGTCGGCTATGTGCCGCAGAAGACTCAGGTGCGCATCGACATTCCCATCTTCGAGGGGGAAGCCTACTCCGATCCCGACTACTGGGCCTGGGAGATCGTTGCCGGTATGGGCAATATGGAGGCGTTGGTCAAGGGTCGTAAGGTGAAGTACTGGTTGGCCGTCGCCGTCCCGAAGTTGACCGTGGTACCGAGCAACGTCACGCAGGTCGGGGTGGAGTCCGACGGCGGTGAGCAGGCGTCCAGTGGACGCGCGGACAACCTCGCGGCGGCGGCCGCGGTGACGTTCGAGTCGGAGTACGGTACCATCATGGCCAAGACCATCGCGCGGGGCATCACCAAGTACCTGATCACTACGGAGGCCGGCAAGCAGAGCGACGTCGCCGGCGTCGTGGCGAACATCTTCGGCGCCGCGACCGAGCGTGCCGATACCCGCAGCTGGTTGACGTTGCCCGAGAGTATCTACCTGGTGCGTCTGAGCCTGCCCCCTGGAACTCACGACCTGAACGTCGAGCTGGTGGATGACCAGCGCGGCGTCACCGCCAACCGGTCCATCGAGGGTGTCGAGATCCAGGCGGGCGACTGGACTTTCGTGAGCCGACGGGCCTTCTGAGCCGGCCGGACCCCTGTTCGCGGCAATAGCCCGCTAGACCGTCGCGCCAACACGGGCTATAATCCCCGCTCGATATGGTAGAGCGGCCGGCGTGCACGCCGGCGCGGTGTTCATCGGGAGCTGTTGACAGGAGTTCGCATTGAAGCGCATCGCCTCGAAGATCAAGACCCAGGATCCCACCTATCAGGAGAACGATCGCCTCAACCGTCAGCGGTCGGCGGACCTGGCGGAATTGCACGCGCAGATTCGCCAAGGCGGTAGCGAGAAAGCACGCGAGCGCCATGTTTCCCAGAACAAGATGATGGTGCGCGACCGCATCGAGGCACTGCTCGATCCCGGCTCACCGTTCCTGGAACTGTCGTCTCTGGCGGCCCACGAACTGTACGGTGAACCGATCCCGGCGGCGGGGCTGGTGACCGGGATCGGACAGATCCACGGCCGTCAGGTGATGATCGTCGCCAACGATGCGACGGTCAAGGGGGGCACCTACTTGCCGGTGACGGTCAAGAAGCATCTGCGGGCGCAGGAGATTGCCCTGGAGAACCGGCTGCCTTGCATCTACCTGGTCGACTCGGGCGGGGCGTTCTTGCCGCTGCAAGCAGAGGTCTTTCCCGACCGCGAACACTTCGGCCGCATATTCTACAACCAGGCTTGCATGTCCGGCCTCGATATCGGCCAGGTCAGCGCTGTTTTGGGCAGCTGCACCGCCGGCGGGGCTTACGTGCCAGCCATGAGCGATGAGGTCGTGATCGTCAAGGAGCAGGGGACGATTTTTCTGGGCGGACCACCATTGGTCAAGGCGGCCACGGGGGAGGAGGTTACCCCCGAAGATCTGGGCGGCGGCGATGTGCACACGCGCATCAGCGGCGTGGCTGACCATCTGGCCAACGACGATGCCCACGCCCTGCGCATCGTGCGCGAGATCGTCGAAAACCTCGGGCCGGTCAAGAGAGCCCAGATCCCGGTCTCGCCCCCGGAAGAACCGTACTACGACCCCGAAGAGCCGTACGGGATCGTCAGTCACGATCCCAGGGCGCCGTTCGACATCCGCGAGGTGATTGCGCGTATCGTCGATGGCAGTCGTATGCATGAATTCAAACCGCGGTACGGCAACACGCTGGTCTGCGGCTTCGCGCGGTTGCACGGCAACGCCGTCGGTATCCTGGCCAACAACGGGATTCTGTTCAGCGAATCGGCGCTCAAAGCGACGCATTTCATCGAACTGTGCAACGCTCGTCGCATCCCTCTGGTGTTCCTGCAGAACATCACCGGCTTTATGATCGGCCGGGATTACGAACACGGCGGGATCGCCAAGGACGGTGCGAAGATGGTCAACGCCGTCAGCAACAGCACCGTACCGAAGTTCACCGTGATCGTCGGTGGTAGCTACGGCGCCGGGAACTACGGCATGTGCGGGCGGGCGTACCAGCCGCGTCTACTGTTCATGTGGCCGATGGCCAAGATTTCCGTGATGGGCGGCGAGCAAGCTGCCAACGTGCTCTTGACGGTCAAGCGTGATCAAGTGGCACGGCACAACGAGGCGCTCACGCCGGAAGAAGAAAGTGCGATCGTCGATCCGATCCTGCAGAAATACGAGACCGAGGGGCATGCCTACTATAGCAGCGCCCGGTTGTGGGATGACGGTGTGATCGATCCGCTGCAGACCCGCGACGTGCTCGGCTTGGGGGTTGCCATGTCGCTGAACGCACCGATTCCACCGGCGAAATACGGGATTTATCGCATGTAGGAGGGGCTAATGCCCGTGCGCGAGGAAATGCGCGGCAATGTCTTGGTGATTACACTCGATCGCCCCGAGGCGCGCAACGCCCTCGACGGCGTGACCATGGAGTGCCTACGCGAGCGTTTCGAACTACTCGCCGCACAGCGGCCGATTCCGGCGGGTGATCCTGCCGAGCTGGCCACGGCACCCGTCGGTACCGAGCCGGACGATTGGCGGCCGCACGTAGTGCTGCTGCGTGCCGAGGGGACACTGTTCTGTGCCGGGGCCGACCTCGACGAAATGCGGCGCCTCGGCGCGGCCGACTTCCAGGAGAACCTTGCTGCGGCCCTCGCCATGGGGGCGATGTTCCGCGCCATCCGTAACTGTCCGGCGCCGGTGATCGCGCGGGTGCAGGGGCCGGCTTACGGCGGTGGCGTCGGTCTGGTCTGTGCCTGCGATGTCGTGGTCGCCAGCCAGGAGGCCACCTTCACGTTTTCGGAGGTCAGACTCGGCCTGGTGCCGGGGGTGATCGCGCCGCTGGTGATCGATCGTATCGGGCAGGCCGCGACCCGCGCCGGTTTCCTGACCGCCGAACCGATGCGGGCGGTCGACGCGTTTCGCATCGGGTTGATCGACCGTCTGTCCGACGCCGACGGGCTCGACGCCGCTGTCGACCGCACGGTCGTCGCGCTACTCAAGGGAGGACCCGGGGCGCTGGGGCGAGCCAAGAGTCTGATCGACGGTAGCGTCACGCTCGGTTTCGATCGCAGCAGTGAGTTCACCGGCAAGATGATTGCCGAGGCTCGCACTTCGCGTGAGGCCCAGGTCGCGCTGAGCGCTTTCTTGGCACGCGAGCCGGCGCCGTGGACGCAGGCGGCGGAGTGGTCCCAGCCCGAGGACGGATCAGAATGACCGATCACAGCCAGCCGCCGTTCGAGAAGATCCTGATCGCCAACCGGGGCGAGATCGCCGTGCGGGTGATCCGTGCCTGCCGCGAAATGGGCGTCGCCAGCGTTGCGGTTTACTCCGAGGCGGACGTGACGGCTCAGCACGTCGTGCTGGCAGACGAGGCGATCCTGATCGGCCCGCCCGAACCGCGCGAGAGTTACCTCGACGGCGAGAAGATAGTCGCGGCCGCCCGCGCAGCCGGCGCCGACGGGATCCACCCTGGTTATGGGTTTCTCGCCGAAAACGCCGATTTCGCGGCTGCATGTACTACAGCCGGCCTGACGTTCATCGGCCCGTCGGCCGAGGTGATCGCCCGTATGGGCGAGAAGACTGCCGCCCGTGCCATCATGCTGGAGGCCGGAGTGCCGGTGGTGCCGGGAGCGGCGCTGCCGCAGCCGGACGCCGACGGCCGGCTCGACGAGCAAGCGGTCCGCGCCGCCGCGGATCAGATCGGGCTGCCGGTCATGGTCAAGGCGGCCTTCGGAGGTGGGGGCAAGGGGATGCGGATGGTCACCGCTGCGGCGGACGTAGCCTCGGCGGCGGAGGCGGCAGCTCGCGAGGCACTGGGCGCCTTCGGCGACGGTACGGTCTATCTCGAACGTTACCTCGAACGGACACGCCACGTGGAGTTTCAGATCTTCGGCGACGCCCATGGCGGCGCGATCCATCTTTGCGAGCGAGAATGTTCGATCCAGCGGCGGCACCAGAAGATCATCGAGGAGACCCCGTCGCCGGCTCTGGATGAAGACCTGCGGGTACGGATGGGCGCCGCGGCGGTCGCCGCGACCCGTGCGGTCGGTTACCAAGGGGCCGGCACAGTGGAGTTCCTGCTCGCACCCGACGGTGAATTCTATTTCCTGGAGATGAACACCCGTCTGCAGGTCGAGCACCCGGTAACCGAAATGACCACCGGTCTGGATCTGGTCCGCGCGCAGCTGCTGGTGGCGGCGGGCCAGCCGTTACCGTGGACCCAGCAGCAGATCCGCCCACACGGCCACGCCATCGAGTGCCGTGTATACGCCGAGGATCCGGAGAATGGTTTCCTGCCGTCGTTGGGGGAGATTCTCCTGCTGAACGAACCGCGCGGCCCCGGCGTGCGGGTCGATAGTGGCGTGGCCCAGGGCGACACGGTTTCGATGCACTACGACCCGATGATCGCCAAACTCGCGCTGCACGCCGCCGGCCGGCCGGAAGCCATCGACCGTGCCATCGCAGCCTTGCGCCAGTACGCAGTGCTCGGCGTGACCACCAACGTGGCTTATCTGATCGCGATCCTCGATCACCCGGCTTTTCGCGCCGGCGAGAC
>JAUVBS010000320.1 GCA_030591105.1 bacterium
CAAGATCGAAATCGTTATTGACTGATCGGACGCCGAATTCGGATCGAAGACTGTAAAGATGTAGATAGAAGAACGGGATCCCGATGGATGTCGAGGATCTAGGCGGATTTGTTTTGGTTGCTAACCGTAGATGAACTTAACATAATATACATTATGCGCAATACTTTAGGGTGTCGATGTAAACCCTTTGGGGTCTTTATGTTGGCGCTTAATAGTTGGTGTGACAGTTTACTGCTAGTTGATGGTACTATTATTTTCCGCGTCGTAACCGGCTCGATGAGCAGTCGGTGAACGACGCAAAGTAAAATAACTTGCTCGGAAATTTCGTGAGGGCGAAATGACATATTGGTGCGAGCGAAATTCTCGAAAAAGCTATGCGAGGAGGGCCCCCGTGCCCCACCTTGCAAAGGCCCCCCGGGGGGCCCCCGAAAGATCAAAGGATGTTACTTTACTGTCCTGGCATGTTCTTCCTCGTAGCACGCGAAGCCTGTTCTCGATGTTAGCCTCGTCCCTCAGACCGGAGCAGTAATTCCCTCCGCACCATGATCGGGCCCGCTGATCATTGGCCTTCGGCGGTCAGCAAATGTCATTATACCGTGCGCTCCCGAGCGTGGGTCCGGTGAGGCTGGTCTAGCAGTTTGTCAAGTGGGATGTCACGACGAGTTCCATAACGCGATGCGATCGGTCGCGGACCGCGGAGGGTCCGTGTCTGTCGCCGCACCGATTACCTATTCGATGGGAACCCGGTCGGCGAAATCGTCCAGATAAGGTATCCGCCACGATTCGCCCGCAAGGGCCTTGATAAAGCCCATCACCGCGACGCTGAGCAACAACAGAAAAACAGCGAGATACAGCACTATAGAGAGCAAGAAACCGAGAACGGGGATGCGGCCCAGGGTGGTCTCGATCAGGTAGAGGACTACCCAGGCGACTGCGGCGACAAAAAGCAGAGCAAATCCCTGCCGGCAGTGGCGAGCTAGAAATGTGCTCTTGTTTTTGCGGAAGATCGAAAAGAAAACTGCCGGACCCAGGTAACAAATAGCGCCGAGCCAGCGGTCCTTGGCCGTTAGGTCGTTCATGCCGTCAACCCCCCGCTGGATGTGCCCTGATGGCTGGAACCACAGTACCCGCGACCCGCGCCTCTCCCCGGCTGGGGGCGCCTCTCCCCCGACTGTGTCGGCCTCTCCCCCGTCGGTCTAGCAAACCACGGACCGTTGCCGGTACAGTGCGCTCAACGCGCCAGGGCACGGTACACATCGATCCGTGTCGCGAGGTCGCGGGCCGGAACGTCGAGTTTACCTTCGTCGATGGTGGCCTGCAAGTTCTCCAGCAGCACAAGGCCCGCAGCGGTTCGACCGCCTTGGCGCAAGGCGTCGGCCTGTCGCAACGTCAGATCATAGCGCTGCACCGGCAACAATTCGCCTGTGAGCGCCTGCTCGTACGTTGCCGCCGCTTCGTCGTACCGTTCGAGATTGGCCTGGGCCGTGGCCTGGACCGCGAGCAGGGAGTTGTACAGAGCATCCTCGGCATTCACTGCGGCCATGGCCTCGTCAAGAGTTTGAATCGCGAGTTCGTTCTCGTCCAAGCCGATCTGCGATTCGGCCAGACCGAGCCGGGCCAGATCGCCGTAATCGCCGCCACCGAAGCGGTCGACGCATTCTTGCAGCCGTGCACGAGCCGACTCGTATGAACCGATGCTGAGCATCAACTGCCCCTGGTACAGGAGTGCTGAGGCCTTCTGGTTGGCCTGTATGCGGCTGTTGCGTATGTAGGAGCCCCCTACGAGTACGATCACCACGACCGCCGCGATGATCGCGGCCTTGACGTAATTCTCCTGGACGTATTCGAGCGACCGTTCGATCCAGTTCACGAATCCGTCTTGTCTGAGTTCCTTGCGGGTAAGCTTGTGCGCTGCCACGTATCGCTCCTTGGCCTGCCGGCGGGTGTCGCGCCGCGGTGGCCCGCTATCACGGGTGAACAGAGAATGTCGGATTGGCTGCAAGTATAGTCGATGAATGGCGGTATTGCCAACCGTGCCTCGCGCCGTGGTGTTGCCGCCGTCGATGAACACTTGCCACGGATGCTGGCGCCTGGTAAGTTGCCTCGGTTGTTGAAGTTCCGGCAGGTGGTCGAGGCGTGAGTGCCGCCGCCGCCGCCGCCCCCGTCACCGCGAGGAGGCATCATGGCGCACGAGAGCACCTCTTTACCCGGCGGCCCCGCTCCCACCTACGAGCCGTTCGTTCCGCCCGAAACGCAGATGAGCGAGTTCACGCTGCGGGCGGTGCTGCTCGGAGTGATCATGGCGGTGGTGCTCGGCGCCGCCAACGCCTACATCGGTCTGAAGGCCGGCCTGACGGTTGCCGCCACCTTCCCCGCCGCGGTGGTGGGTATGGCAGCGTTGCGGATGATGGGTGGCTCGATTCTCGAGGAGAACATGGCCCGTACCATCGCCTCCGTCGGTGAGGCGCTGGTCGCTGGGGCGATCTTCACCATCCCCGCCTTCAAGATTGCCGGTGTCTGGGACCACTTCAACTACTTCGAGTCGACAGCGATCATGATGGTCGGCGGCGTGCTCGGCGTGCTGTTCGTGGTGCTGTTGCGCCGGATTCTCGTGGAAGAATCCGGTCTGCCGTTCCCGGAATCCGTGGCTTGCGCAGAGATTCACAAGGCCGGTCAGAAAGGTGGCAGCGGGGCGAAGTTGGTTTTCCAGGCCGGCTTGATCGGCGCCTTCATCCTGACGCTGGGTGAGTTGTCGATCATACGCACCGGCTGGACCTGGTTCTTGCGCTTCAAGTCGAGCACGGTCGGTTTTATCAACGATGCGACCAAGGAGAACTTTTTCACCCACGTGGGACAGGGTGGTTTCACGATCACGACGCCCGGCATCTTCCCGGCGTTGTTCGGCGTCGGTTACATCATCGGTCCTCAGCTCGCATCGATCACCTTCTGCGGGGCGCTGCTCGCCTGGGGCCTGCTGGTGCCGCTCTTGCTGTACCTCGACCCGTCCTGGCTGAGCCGGCTGCTGGAGACCAACCCGGAACAGGTGCCTAATTACGCCGGATTGTCGCGGTTGGTTTTTGCGAACTTCGTCAAGCCGATCGCCGTCGGCGGCATGCTGGTCGGCGCGATCTCCACGCTGTACAAGATGAAGGACCAGCTCATCGGCGGCATACGGCGAGCTTTCCGCGATATCTCCGCCGGTGGTCACCAAAAGCTGCCGCGTACCCAGCAGGACATCGACTTCAAGTATATATTTGGCGGGGTCGCTGTCGGTCTGATCGCGATGTTCGCACTCTACTTCTACTTCATCTCGCACGGTGCCGACGGCGATCTCGCGCTGGGGCGCATCATCGTCGGCGCGCTGGTCTCGACCCTCGTGATGGGCTTCGCGGGATTTGTCTTCGCGGCCATCGCCGGTTACCTGGTCGGGTTGATCGGTTCGTCGAATAATCCCATCTCCGGCCTGACCCTCTCGACGTTGATCGTCGCGGCACTGCTGTTGGTCATCGTCGGTGTGAAGGGCGATCCCGGGATCACCGCGGTCCTCGGCGTGGCGGCGGTGGTGTGCTGCGTGTGCGGCGTGG
>JAUVBS010000458.1 GCA_030591105.1 bacterium
TCCTCTGCGCGCGGTTCAGCGACGTCCGAGAGAACGGTTTGCCGCCATCGGTCACCGTGCGCCTCGCTGAGCAGGCGGGCTGCATCGGGAGCCCAGTCCGGCGAATCCTGCTCGGGCTCACCGGCGAGTTGCGCGCGGCCGTCGACGATGGCAGTGACCATGTACGCCTGCCGGGCACCCGTCAGACGCCGCGCAGCCGACAGAAGTCGCTTCCGTCCCTCTTCTGGATCGACGCCTAGATGTGGTGCCAGCTCGGTCAGGACATTGCTAAGAGTCGTCATCCGCTCGAGCCGATCCTGCTGCCGTGTGCTCCGGACCAGATCAGAAAGTCGGCGCTCGAGCAGGTACACCAGCTGCCCCGACTGGCCGTGGAAGTCATGGCTGCCCTGGCTGGTGGTCAACCCGACGGTCAAGACCGCCCGGACCGGATCGTGGCCCACTGGCAGGTAGAAATAGGTCGCCTGCTGCCGGGCAGGTTGGTCGTCGTCCTGTTCGCGGACCACCAGTGGCGTACCGGTCTCGAGAACCTGGTAGAGCGCCGCGTTCTCCAGCGTCTCATGCCAGGTGCGAGGCTCGTGGCCAGCGACCGCTTCGGATACCAGGAGGGTGCCGTCGGTACAGGTCAAAGCGAGTCCGACTCTCTCGGCGGAAACAGTTTCGGCCACCACGCTGCACCACCCGGCGAGGGTCTCTGCCAGGTCGTCGCTGGCGTCGGCCACCGTACGCAGCTTGCGGTCGGTGCGGCGGAACGCTTCTCCGCTCTGCGCCTCCTGCAACCAGAGAAAACGGCTCAGGATCATCGCCAACCGATGCGAGAGACTGCCGAGGATTTCCAGCTCCTGCTCGCCGAGGGGCGGATCGCCCTCGGCCACCGATACGTTCAAGACGCCCAGCAACCGCTCGTCCCAGCTCAGCGGTATGCTGACGGCGCTCGCGATGGCCGGCCGGTCGCGCGTCTCGCCCGGATGTTGGTTGCCACGAACCAGCTCGGCCTGACGGCTGAGCGCCACCCGGCCGGCGATCCCCTCGCCTAGTTGCACACGGGTCCGGTGCAATGTGCCCTCGCTCAAACCGTATGCAAAGGCGATGTAGAGTTCCTCGGTCGGTTGATCGAACAACATGATCGACCCGCTCGAAGCGCCGACCGATCGCGTGGCGAGGCTCAGTAGCCAGCGTAGCAACGACTCGCGTTCGAGAGCCTCCTCGATGCGGCTCAGCGCTCGGTGGACCGCGGCGGTTTCACGCTCGAGGAAAGCGAGATCGCGGGCAGGTCGGGTCAACGTCGGGCGCGGCAGAAGCGATTCCTGATGTAAGAGACGGGCGAACTCACGGCTGGCGATGGCCTGGAGATAGAGCTGCGGGGCGTCGGCGATAAGATCGTTTATCTCGCCGTTGCCGTCGGGATAGACGAGGTAATCGGCTGTCAAGGAGGTCTGGGAAGCGTCGGATGCGTTAGCAGCGCTGGAAGCGTCGGTTGCTTCGGAAGCGTCGGCTGTTTCGGAAGCGTCGGCTGTGTCAGAGGCGAGGGCCTTCAAATCCGGCAGAACCGGTATGCCCATCACTTCGGCGATGGCAGTGCCGAGTGCTTTGCCACCGGGATCGATCACAGCGACGATCCGACAGTCACGACGCGACGCCAACTCCGCCAGCAACGCCATTTCAGGCTCACCGGGGCGTACGAGGATCACCCGCCACCGTATCACGTCAGCCATACGACCAGCCTCATAGGTTCAAGAATCCCTCGAAGTCATATTCGGCAATTCCATGGGAGTCCTTGAGTTGCGAGTCGTCAAACTCATTGTTCAGCGCTGACTTCGACTCCGTCGGGGCGGCAGCTTACTGATCGTCGAGTTGACGTTTGATACGCATCAGCCACATAAAGGCGTCGACCGGGCTGATGCGGTCCAGATCGAGATCGCGTAGCGCATCGAGGGCATCACGTTCGTGCTCGTTGAACAGACTCAGTTGCGGCCGGTTGAACCCGGTAGCCGACACTTCCGTCGGATCCCGGTCAGCCGCCAGCGAAGCGCCGCCGGTCCGCAGATCGTTGGCCGGACTCTGGCCACCAAGGCCACGTTGGTCGGCCAGCGTCAGCTGCTCCAGTAGGGCGCTGGCGCGCCGCAGCACCGGATCGGGGATGCCGGCCAGGCGGGCCACGTGGATGCCGTAGCTCTTGTCCGAGCGCCCTGGTTTGACCGTGTGCATGAAGATGATCTTACCCTCCCACTCACGGACCTCGAGCTGCAAGTTGACCAAACCCGTGAGGCTGCCCTCGAGCTCGGTCAGTTCGTGGTAGTGGGTCGCAAACA
>JAUVBS010000362.1 GCA_030591105.1 bacterium
CCGGGTTGAGCGAGTGCTGGGTGAACGGCTTACCGTTGGGGTCGATCATCTCGTCGCAGTTGCCGTGGTCGGCGGTGACCAACCAGACCGTGCCCGCGGCGATGCTCGGCGGCATGATCTCGCTCAGCAAGCGGTCCAGTGTGGCGAACGCCTCGACGGCTGCCTCGTACACGCCGGTGTGTCCGACCATGTCGCCGTTGGCGAAGTTCACGACGATCACGTCGTACTGTCGAGAGTCACACGCCTGCTTGACGATCTCGGCCACTTCCGGCGCGCTCATCTCCGGCTGCAAGTCATAGGTCGCGACCTTGGGCGACGGGACCAGCTTGCGGTCTTCGTGAGCAAACGGTCGTTCGCGACCGCCGTTGAAGAAGTAAGTCACGTGGGCATACTTCTCGGTCTCGGCGGTGCGCAGGTTGGTGATGCCTTGATCGGCGAAGATCTCGGCCAACCCGTGACGCGGTGCCTCCGACCGGTAGGCCGCCTGCAAGTCCATGGTCTCGTCGTAGGGAGTCATGGTGAGATAGGTCACATCGGGCCGGAGTTTGGTCACGAAACCGTCGAAATCCGGTTGCATGAACGCCCAGGTCAACTCGCGCGCGCGGTCGGCGCGGAAATTCCAGAAGAACACCCCGTCACCGTCGCCGACAGTGGCGAGTGGGGCGGAGTCCGCCGCACCGGACGTCCCGCCAGTGGTGATCACCACCGGCTCGACGAATTCGTCGGTCACGCCGGCTTCGTAGGACTGCTCGATGGCCAGGATCGGGTCGCTGCTGCGCGTGCCTTCGCCGTCGACCAGAGCGGCCCAGGCACGGGCGACGCGGTCCCACCGCTTGTCGCGATCCATGGCGTAGTAGCGTCCCGATACCGTGGCGATCTTTCCCGCACCGATCTCGTCGAGCTGGCGCTGCAACTGTTGCACATACTGCTTACCGCTATGCGGATCAGTGTCACGGCCGTCGAGGAAGGCGTGGATGTAGATCTCGTCGATGCCGGCGGTTTGGGCTGCAGCCACAATGCTGTAAAGATGGTCGGTGTGCGAATGAACCCCACCCGGCGAAACCAGTCCCAGCAGGTGCAGGCGGCCGCTGCCCGCCTTGACTCGGTCGGCGAAATCTCGCCACACATCGAGCGTCGCGAACTCGCCGCTGGCCATGCTGTCGCCGATCCGCACCAGCTCCTGAGCGACGATGCGACCGGCACCGATGGTCAGATGACCGACCTCGCTGTTGCCCATCTGCCCGTCCGGCAAACCCACGTGGGTACCACCGGCGTGCAACGTTGTGTGTGGGTAGCGAGCGAAGAGCGAGTTGTAGAACTGCGGGTTGCTACCGATGACCGCGTTGCCGTACTCGCTACCCGGACCGGTGCGATAACCGACCCCGTCGAGGATGCATAACACGAGCTGCGGTTTTACCTGGTCGGACATGTCGCCATCGCTCCTTAATCTACTGCCGTTCCGCGTGGTTGCGCCGACGAGATCACACTTCGTCCGCGAGCGCTTCGGCGGGCAGGATCCACAGTTCGGTATCACCAATAGCCATCAGAACGATATCCGCCAGATTATATAGATCCGGCGGCGTGGAGTCGCTACGCGGCGGATCGGTGGGCTGCGAGTTGGTGACCGGTTGGTCGGTAAGCGGTTGGTCGGTAAGTGGTGGGTTGGTGGGCTGCGGGTTGGTGTCGGTGACCGCCCGCGTCAAGAAGGTGTTGCCCGCTTGCAGTACCGCGAGTGTCACTTCGCGGTTATCGGGCAAAAACCGCGTG
Organism: bacterium; assembly: GCA_030591105.1. GTDB lineage: Bacteria > Krumholzibacteriota > Krumholzibacteriia > LZORAL124-64-63 > LZORAL124-64-63 > JAUVBS01. The sequence continues at coordinate 1,768 of JAUVBS010000362.1, forward strand.
ACCCGCAGGCTGCCCAGGCGCACGACGCAGTCGCACGGTACATCAGGATGGAACAGCTGATCGGCCACCAGCGGTATCGCCGTCCGGTCTTTCTCGAGTCGCTCGGCGAGGCTGCGCCGTGTGGCGAACAGGCGGTCGCTGCGCGAGAAAGTGAAGACCTCACCTGCGGCTACACGTTCGATCGAGGCAGCGTCGGCGTTGTTCGTCTCGGACATCGTCACACCGCCTACTCCTGACGCAAGTGCGCGAGTAACTGGCTCGTGGTGAGCTTGCGACTGCTCGGACCGACGCGGACGTAGAAGCTTTCCTGTTGTCCCATGCGCAGGAACACCGGTTCGCCGGCGGTCCGGCACGCCACGACAAAGACACGCTTACCGTCGAGGTCGCGAATCTCCGCTCCGATGAAACGCGCGAAACTCAATCCCAAGTGGTCCTTGATCAGGTTGTTGAAATGGAGCATGAACTTGTCTTCGTTGCGGAAACCATCGGCGTCCAGACCGAGCGTCTCGCCGTCATCGTTGACGCCGATGATCAGGATTCCGCCCGCGCTGTTCAGAAACGCCGCCAGCGTCTTGAGCCACGACATCTCCACTTCCTTGCCGGGCTTGCCGCTGGCCAGGTTCGTGCGGAGGGTCGACTTGAACTCGACCCGGTCCGACTCTCCGCCGGCGATCAGCGCGCGGAGTTCGTTCTCACCAGCGATGCGAGGTAACCGCTGGCGCCGGATGGCGGACAGGCGCCGGCGGTAGCGGGCGGCAATCACCGCGAGTGCCAGAACCCCGAGGGCCAGTAACCCGAAGAGGGCGTAGGTAAAGACGTCGGCGACCCGATCCAGGTGGGTCGCCAGATCGTCATCCGGCAACAACAGTGTCATCTGCAGGTCGTTGTCTAGCCGGCTGAAACTGTACGATGTGCCCCACCAGTTGCGGTCCTGAAGACGGAAGCGAAAGATCTCTCCGTCGCGACGGCCCTTGGCGTTGCGTTCGACGAGGGCGCGGGATATGAGCACGTGATCGGGTTGGCCGCTCCGCAGCAATTCCGGCATGGTCTCCGCGGAGAACAACCCGCCGGTGGCGGGGGATAACCAGAAGACTTGATCCGTTGATCCGGTCAGTAGCAGCATACCGGCTTTGGACAACGGCAGACGGCCCGCGAGGCGGTCGAGATCGTCCTTCAAGATGCCAATCGCTGCCACTGTAACGCCACCGGCGGTCGCGTCGGGCCACCACAAACTGGCCACCAGCCCCGCTCTGCCGATATCGGGCAAGCTGACGAAACCGGACCA
>JAUVBS010000056.1 GCA_030591105.1 bacterium
AAGCACGAGCCCGACAACTCGCGGAGCTTGAGCAGCAGTACCGTTCTGTGTATTTACGAGGACGGCGCCGGCCGAATCTGGGTTGGCACCGCCGCCGGCCTGAACCGTCTCGATCCCGAGACCGGAGACTGTTTGCGCATCACCGAAAAGGACGGTCTGCCCAACAGTACCACCTACGGCATCCTCGCCGATGCGCACGGCGACCTCTGGATCAGTACCAACAACGGGCTGACACGTATGGATCCGCAGACTTTGACCTGCCAGACCTACGTTGCACGGGACGGGATCCAGAGCAACGAGTTCAACATGGGGGCTTACCACCACGGCCACAGCGGCTGCTTCTACTTCGGGGGCATCAAAGGTCTGACCGCTTTCTTGCCCGATAGTATCCGCAACAACCCATACATACCGCCGGTGGTGATCACCGACTTCCGTCTCTTCAACAAGCCGGTACCGATCAGTCGGCCGCAAGGCGGACCGACGATCTTGTCTCAGACGATTTCCGAGGTCGACCATATCGATCTGTCCCACAGCGACTACGTGATCAGCTTCGAATTTGCCGCGCTGCACTATGCTTCGCCGGAAAAGAATCGCTACGCCTACTTGCTCGAGGGTTTCGAGACCGAATGGAACGAGGTCGGTAATCGCAACCACGCCACCTACACCAATCTGCCACCGGGTAAGTACATTTTCCGTGTCCGCGGTTCGAACAACGACGGTGTGTGGAACGACGAAGGTGCCGCGGTAGCTATCACGGTGCGTCCGCCGTTCTACCGCAAGCCGGGTTTCATCGTTGCTGCGTCATTGCTCGCGCTGGTCGCGATCTACGGAACCCACCGTTACCGCATTCGATTGCTCGCCATCAAGAACCGCGTGCTCGAAGCGATGGTCGCTGCGCGCACCGCCGACCTGACCAAGGCCAACCGCCACCTGCAACAAGAGGTCACCGAGCGACAGCGCGTCGAGCAGGAGTTGCGTGAGGCGAAAGAAGCGGCTGAGGCTGCCACGAGCGCGAAGAGCGAGTTCCTCGCCAACATGAGCCACGAGATCCGCACTCCGATGAACGGCGTACTCGGTATGACGTCGATTCTGCTCGATACGGATCTGGCACCGCAACAGCGCGACCACTGCGAGATGATCTACTCGAGTGCCAACAATTTGCTCGGAGTGATCAACGACATCCTCGACTTTTCGAAGATCGAGGCGGGCAAGCTCGACCTCGAAAACATCGAATTCGATCTGCGGGAAAACGTGGATGAGACCGTCGAACTGCTGGCTCTCAAAGCGCTGGAAAAAAATCTGCACTTCGCCTGCGTCGTGGATCATGACGTGCCATCGCTGTTGCGCGGGGATCCCGGTCGGCTACGTCAGATCCTCGTGAATCTAGCGAATAATGCGGTCAAATTCACCCAGGCCGGCAGCGTCGAAATCCGTATTTCGGTGGCCGAGAGCCGCCTGGCCTGGACCCGGGTCCGCTTCGAGATCTCCGATACGGGTGTCGGCATTCCGCTCGCTAGTTTGCAAAATATCTTCGCATCGTTTTCGCAGGTCGATACATCGACGACGCGCAAGTTCGGCGGTAGCGGTTTGGGACTGACCATCGCCAAGCAGCTGACCGAATTGATGGACGGCGAGATCGGTGTCAAGAGCGACGAGGGTAGCGGAACGACCTTCTGGTTCACCGTCGATTTCGCTCTGCCTGGTCTGGTCAAGAGCACCACGGTGCCACCGAAGCAGTCCGGTGGCCGCCGTGTGCTGGTCTGCCATCGCCACGCTGCGACGCGGGCGTCGCTACGAGAGCAGTTGACTTTCGGTGGCTATACTTGCGCTGACTGCGAGTGCGGCGATGATGCCGTCGCCGCCCAAGCCGAGGCTGCCGGTGCCGGCCGGCCGTACGAACTGGTCCTGATCGACAGCGGCGCCGCCGCCGACACCGATCTGACGCAGCGTCTGCGCGCAGCCGCGGGAGATTGCGCCGCGGCTCTGATATTGCTGGCTGAGCCGGGCGACCCGCACGATTCCGACCATTTGGCAGGCGACGGCTTCGCGATGGCGATCATGTTGCCCACCGGTCACAAGAAGTTGCTCACCGCTTTGGGTTATCTGGCGGCCGATCGCACGGTGCCGCCTCCGGTCACGAGCGATGCGGTCGCCGACGAGAATGGCGTCGCCGCTGGTCTGCCGGTCCTGCTGGCCGAAGACAATCCGGTGAACCAGAAGGTCGCGAGCCTGATGCTCACCAAACTGGGTTATCAGGTCGACGTGGTGCCGGACGGCCGCCAGGCGCTCACCGCCCTGGCGCAGCGTGACTACGCCGCTTTGCTGCTCGATGTCCAGATGCCGGAGATGGACGGCTACGAAGTGGCCCGCCGGATCCGCGCCGGCGAGGACGGTGTCCGTAATCCCGACCTACCGATCATCGCCTTGACGGCTCACGCCATGAAGGACGACCGCCGCCATAGCCACGACGTCGGTATGAATGAGCACGTCAGCAAGCCGATCGACGCCGTGACCATCGGCGAAATCCTGGCCCGCTATATTGACCGTACCGAACCGGTTCTGAGCTGAAAGGCTGATGACGCTGACTTCGCGATCCGCCGGTTGGTCTTCTCTTCGTGGTTCGAGACGGCGGGCAACTCGAGCAAACGCACCGGTGGACGCCAACGGCTGTGCGGCGTAAGCTCGGCCCCTCGAGGGAGGGGCTATGGACCGTGTCCGCATCGCTGTAAGTGCTTGTTTGCTCGGCGAAAACGTCCGTTACGACGGAGGGCACAAGTACGACCCGTACGTGGCCGAAGAGCTGGCTGCCCATTGCGAATTGGTGCCGTTGTGTCCTGAAATGGAAGCTGGCATGGGTGTGCCGCGCGAACCGGTCCACCTCGTCGGTGACCCAGCCGCGCCGCGTATGATCGGCAATCAGTCGGGCGAAGATTGGACCGTACGCGTGGGTGCGCTCGTACGGGAACGGGTCACGCAGCTCGGCGCCATGAGAATTGCCGGCTGCGTTCTCAAGAGCCGATCGCCCAGCTGCGGTATCGACGGGGTCGACGTTGCCGCTGAGGACGGACGACTCGAGCCGATCGGCCGCGGGCTGCTGGCGGCCCAACTACGGCGGCAGCTGCCGTCGTTACCGGTGGAGCAAGAGCGCGGCCTGCACGATGTCGGGCGCCGTGAGCACTTCGTCGTGCGCGTGTTCGCCCACCACCGCCTGGACGGTCTACTTGCCACCGACGCTGCCGATGCCTCTGCCGCGTGGGGTTTGGTGGCCGAATTCCACCGCCGTGAATCGTACCTGTTGACCGCTCACAACCCGCGCAACTGCGCGGAACTGGACCGCCTGGTCGCCGTGACAGCCGAGCGGCCACCGGCTGATCTTCGGGCGCGCTACGCCGATCTCTACACCGAAACGATGCGCACCTGTGCTACGGTGGTTCAGCACGTAGCCGTTCTGCAGCGTATCCTGCGTGATCTGCGGGTGCAGCTGACGGCGCGAACGCAGGAGGATATTACCGCTGCCATCGCGGACTACCGCGACGAGCGTACATCGCTCGTCGACGTGATGAACCTGATCGAACGCCAACTCGAAACCGGTGGGCGGAGCATATTGGGCGACCAGTCGTACTTCGCACCGGCACCGGTGGAGTTGTGGCCGTGCCGACGTTGATCGCGGCGAAAGTACGGTCACCGCTGGCCGTCGGGCGCCGCGGTTCATTATCTTTAATATTGTGTCTTCGGAAATGTTGTGCGGAGACATTTTTGCAGGTACGAAGTTGTGGCTACCTGATCAGTGTTCGCCACTCGGGACGCCAACCTGGGACGAGGTAACGATATGACGCGTCTGGCCGCACTGCTCGCTGCTTGCGTAGCGGGTTGCTTGACACTGCAAATCTCGGCTGAAGCGTTGGCTTATCGGACCGATGCGATCCCGGTCTCGCGCGGTGGTGAAGTGGCCCCTCTGGCCGCACTCGAGGTGCAAACGACCCCGCCGCTCGATCGCCGTCTGCTGGCCCGCGAGGATGCCGAGCGAGCGGCCGAGGGTTTGCCGTATCGTTTTGCCGCGCCGCATCCGGTGCGGATCACACCGCAGGATCGCGGCACCTGGGAGAGTCTGCCGGACGGCCGCTGGCTGTGGCGGTTGCGGATCGACGCACCCGGGGTTCTGTCACTCACTCTGGGCTTCACGCGTTTTTGGTTACCGTGGGGTGGCCGTCTGCTCGTCTACCCGGTTACCGGTGGTCCAGCGCTCGGGTTCACGAGTGCGGATAATGCCGATCACGGCGAATTATGGACACCGGTGTTGTTGACCGGCGAGCTCGTGATCGAGCTGATCCTGCCGGCCGGCCGCCGTCATGACTACCAGCTCGAACTGGCCGCGATCAACCGTGGCTATCGATATTTCGGCGAGGATCTGGCGGCCAAGTCCGGAGCATGCAATGTCGATGTCATCTGTCCGGAGGGGGATGACTGGCGTAATGAAATCCGGTCGATCGGCGTCTACACCTTAAATGGCGTATGGAAATGTACGGGCGCCTTGATCAACAACAGCGCGCAAGACGGCACGCCGTATTTCCTGACGGCGTATCACTGCAATGTCAATGCGAGTAACGACGCCTCGCTGGTCGTGTACTGGAACTTCGAGAGCCCGGTATGCGGAGAGCAGGGCGGCGGTAGCCTTGCCCAGTCGCAGTCCGGCTCGACCTGGCGGGCAGGCTACAGCGTGACAGATTTCACGCTACTCGAACTCGACCAGGTTCCCAACGGGGCGTTCGCGGTGCCGTACGTCGGCTGGAACCGCAGCGATGCCGATCCGACCAGTGCGGTGGCGATCCATCACCCGAGTACCGATGAGAAGAGCATCAGCTTCGAGAACGATCCGTGTACGACCACGAGTTATCTACAGCATTTACCGCCCGGCAACGGCACGCACATCCGTGTCGAGGACTGGGACCTGGGGACGACGGAGGCTGGTTCGTCGGGGTCGCCGTTGTTCGATCAGAACCACCATCTGGTGGGGCAGCTGCACGGCGGTTACGCCGCGTGCGACAACGACCTGGCTGACTGGTACGGCCGCTTCTCGATCTCGTGGAACGGCGGTGGCGGCGCCGGGACACGCCTGCGCGACTGGCTCGACCCGCTCGGGTCCGCACCGCTGACACTACCGCTCTACGACCCGCTGCATGTCACGCCGGACGGCGGTTTCCTCGCGAGCGGCGATCCGGGGGGGCCGTTTTCCCCGACCAGCATGATCTATACGCTGCACAATAGTTTCACCGAAGCGCGGCAGTACGCGGTGGCTGCCGACGTCGCGTGGGTGACCGTCAGCGACGGCTCCGGCACGCTGGCAGCGGGCGACTCGGCGGCCGTGACCGTCGCCATCGCTGCGGTGGCCGCCGATTTTGGTAACGGTGCTTACCGCGGCACGCTGACGTTCACCAACCTGACCGACGGCCGCGACGACGCGACGCGTCCGCTGGAGTTGCGAATCGGCGAGCCGGGGGTGATCTACAGCAATCCGCTGGACTCGGACCCCGGCTGGATGACCGAGGCGGCGTGGGCCTTTGGCTCTCCGGCGGGCCTCGGCGGTGAGAACGGTCATCCCGATCCGGCCGCGGGACACACCGGCAGCAACGTCTACGGTTACAACCTGAGCGGCGATTACGATAACTATCTGCCCGCCAGCGTGCTGCGAACCGGTGCGTTCGACCTGACCGATAACAGCGGTGTACAGCTGCGTTTCTGGCGCTGGCTGGGCGTCGAGCAGCCGCAATATGACCAGGTCGCGATCACCGTGGAGGTCGACGGCGGGGCGGCGGTTACCGTCTGGGCCAATCAGGACGAGATAACCGACGACGCCTGGGTCCAGGTCAGCTACGACGTTAGCGCGTTGGTGGACGGTCACGCCCAAGTCGTCTTCAGCTGGGTGCTGGGCCCGACCGACGGGTTCGATCGCTATTGCGGCTGGAACATCGACGACATCGAGCTGGTCGGTTTCGGCGATTTCCCGTTACCCCAGCCGAGCCGACCGGGACCGGTCGTGCTACCGACGCGGCCCAATCCGTTCGGTCCCGGACGCCAGACCGTCGAGCTGTGCTTCGTCCTGCCCGCCGACGCGCACGCCCGTCTGGCGATCTACGACCTGCGCGGGCGGCACGTCGTCACGGTGGCGGACGAGCTGTTCCCGCAGGGTGAGAGCTGCCGGATGTGGGACGGTTACGATGACGAGGGCCGCCGCGTCGTCGGCGGTGTCTACATCTGCCGGCTCGAGTCCGACGTCGGAACCGCTGCGCGGACGTTGACAGCGATACCCTAGCCTGGACCAACGGCGGCGTCCGGACGGGCAAGATCCGAAGGTGGCATTCTAACGCACCAGTACCAGCCGGACGGTGGCCGTGTTGGCCGCGCCCGTGGGTGCGGCCGCTGCGCTTACCCGGGCGAAATAGACACCGCTGGGTACGCCGCGGCCGTCTTCGTCGTCACCGTTCCAGCCGAGAATGTGCCGACCAGCGGCCATCGGTTCGCCCTTGACGAGCGTGCGCACCAGAGAGCCGCGCGCGTCGAACAGCGCGACGGTGATATCGGTCGCGCCGCTGGTGGAGAACGCGAGGTGCGTGCGCGGGTTGAACGGGTTGGGGTAGCAGGTCAGTGCCGTGACCAGCCGCCGCTGCGCGGTGGTCCCGTCGGTGGGTACACCGGTCACATCGCCCAGGCTGTCGCTGCCGCCGGACTCGTGGTAACGAGCGGCGAACTCCTGCAGGTATTGATTGGCGAGACCCGCATCATGGATGATCAAGGTATTCTCGTCGTTGATCGTCTCGGCGCTATAACTCCAGTTGTGGCTGCCGCTGACCACTGTCGGATCGCTCTGGGGTCGATTCACGTCGGCGACCAGGTACTTGTGGTGCAACAGGACACTGGTCGGGACCGCGGTGTCGAGCCAGACATCGGCCGGTGGATTCCACGCATTCTCAGCGCATGGATCGCCGCTGAGCGCGTAGTACTCGCTGCCCTGATCGCACGACCCTTGATCCTGCTCGAACACCCCCTTGACCTGTAAGCTGCCGGAAGCATCGCGGTGTTCGCGGATGGTGTTGCTCACCGCGTTGTGGGTGAAAGCGAGGATCGCGAAGTAGATCGAATAGTCGGCGCTCAACGCGACATCGACGATCTGCTTGGTCACCCCATCGCTCGGGCTCATGTACTGTTCGATGCGGATCCCGTTGATCGAGAACTCGTGGGGGGTGTCGTCGTATTTCGCTTCGCCCAGGCGGGCGCCACCGCCGGGGCTCTGCGTGGCACTGCCCCACATCTCCTCGAACTCGAGGGTGTAAGCCTGAGCGAGACCGTAATCACGGATGCGGAGCGCGTTGTTCAGATCGTTCTGGCCGTAGTAACTCATGTTGGCGCTACCGGTCCAGACCCAGTCGTTGTACCGGTCATCGTCGCGCGCGTCGACCACCACGAATTTGTTGTGCATGACGCCGGTCGGGTGATTGCCCGCGTAGCCGCTGTCGATGTAGGGGATGCCGGCCGCCGCGCATTCGTCGGCGTCGGCGTGCGAATTGTGCTGGTCGATGATCAACCGCACCAAGCAGCCGCGATTGTGCGCGGCGATCAACGCCTCGCGGATGATATCGAGACTGAAACTGTACAGAGCACAGTCGACCGAGAAGTCCGCTGCGTTGATCAGCTGGGCGAGTCGGCCCGACAGGACCTGGTCCGCGAGGACAGGGTCGTACTGCGACCCGGCGTACTCGGTCTCCGCCGATCCGCTCATCATGAGGTGGATCTCGCCCGGCTGGTCGCTGGCGACCGCCAGTAGCTGGTCGGGACCGTAGCTGGTTCCGCCCGGGTAGGTCGACTTGACGCGGAAATGGTAGATCGTATTGGGTGTCAACCCGCCGAGAACAACCAGGTGGCTGTTCAGGACGGCGTCGGGATCACCCGCAGTCTGGCCGTAGTCGGTGTCGAGGCCGTACTCGATTTCGCTCGAACCCGAATGCGGCGTTGTGAACCGGACTGTCGCGCTCGAAGCGGTGACGTTGCGTACCTGGCCGGGCCACAGCTCGCCGCCGCCGGGGTTGATGACGTCGGTGGTGTAGCGTGGGACCAGCTGGTAGCCGGTCAGGTAGGGAATGGCCGGGTCGTACTGCTTCACGAGGCCGACGATGGAGAATCCGTTATCCGGTTGCGGGCTGCCGTTGACCTCCGTATCGCGATCGATGTACACCAGCACCTCGTCCGTGCCGTCGCTGACTGACACTTGTGAGTTGCCGTCCTGGGGTGTCTCGGGCCAACTGCCGCCGGTGATGGTCAGATTGTCGAGACGGATCAGCCTCCCCTCGTTCGGCTCGGTGTCGTCCGCCTGGTAGGTGGCGTTCAGTTCGGCGCAAGTGATCGGAAGCGGGGCCGGCCGCGCGTAGGCGGGGCCGTGGTTCACAACGGTCGTGTAGCTGATCGAAGTGCCCAGCTCGGTCATACCGTTGTACTGGGCCACGCGGGAGGTCACCGTCACGCTGTCGCCCAGGCCGATGGCGTAATCCCAGCCGGCGCTGCCGACCCAGACCATCACCCCGGCCGTCGTGTCCTGGACGTACAGCTCCAGGTTGTAATCGTCGAATACCCGCGGCGGTACGGTCACCACCCCGGACGCCGTGACGTCCTGGCTCAGTAACGTCGGCACTCCGTTCGTGTCGTTCTGGTGCAGATCGATGATATCGATGCCGGCCGCCGTGCCCACACCAAACACCACCAATGACAACATACCGAACAGCACGACGAGATGAAATCGCATGACAACCTCCCGGAGCGAACGAGAAGCGGGGTGCCCCCCATCATTCTACACCGTAAGCTCCCCTGATTCAAATCCCGCCCCACATCTGCAACACCATTCGGGCAGCAACGGTACCGAGTTTCTGCCTTCCGGATTGTCTGAGTGGATAGAGGCTTGGCGGCAGGGCGTCATGGAGGTTCCGGGAGCCAAGGACGGCGGTAGGAACCGGAATGCGAGTCGGCCCGCGACAGGAAGTCGCAGGCCGACGTCCCTGCCGCCAAGCCTCTATCCACTCAGACAATCCGGAAGAAGCAAACCGCGTTACCTACTCCCGCCCCATCG
>JAUVBS010000168.1 GCA_030591105.1 bacterium
ACATTGCGGACGAACTGTTTCGTGAGCGCCAGAAGCGGCACGAGGCACTAGCCGCGCTAGATAAACGGACTGATAAGATTGCCCACTTGCTCGATCGGGAAGTGAGTGAGGCTTGATGACGGTCCGGAAAGGTGTGATTCCCTGCTACGCGCGTGATGTGGCGTACAAGTGAGCCAACACTCCGACGAGGGGATCCTGCAGTTTCAGCCTCTAGGTAGAGCCCCACGGGGATTACCGACGGGATGAACGGGGAACCCACCTGAAGCAGCCGGTTCAGTTGCTTCCGCACACACGGCCTAGCGGGGAATCCACTACCTGAGCTTCGGTGCCTGCCTACCTACGGTCTCCCTCGTTTAAATCACAGGGAAAGGAGCCATCATGCCCCAGATGCCCACGTACGCGTACGTGATTGCCTCTGTAGCAGTCGGGCTCGTTCTGGGCTGGTTTCTGCAGCGAATGCAAGCCAAGCGCGCTGCAGGTCTGGCGCGGGATCGGGTGCGGACAATCGTCGCCGAAGCGGAGCGCGAGGCGGCCGACCTGATCAAGAACGCCGAGCTTGAGAGACGTGAGGAGATGATCCGGACCCGGCAGCGGTTCGAGCAGGAAACCGAGCAGGTGCGGCGCGAGCAGAGTCGGCGCCAGGAATCGATCGATCAACGGGAAAAGAATCTCGACGCAAAAGTATCGTTCCTCGACCGGAAGGAGGGGCGCCTCGACCGGGCCAGCGAAGATCTCGAAAGCGCAACTGCCGAGGTAACCGAGCAAAAGAAACGTCTCGGCGAATCGCTTACCGAGCAACAGCAACGTCTCGAGCAGATTGCCGGCTTGAGCGCCGAACAGGCCAAGAACTCGTTGATGGAAAGCATGGTTTCGGCCGCGCGGCACGGAGCGGCCCGTCGGGTCAAGGAGGCTCGCGAAGAGAGCGAACGGACGGCGCGTCGGCAGGCGCAGAAGATTCTCAGCCAGGCGGTACAACGCTACGCAGCCGACCACGTCGCGGAGGAGACGACTTCGGTGGTCGCGTTGCCCAACGACGAAATGAAAGGCCGTATCATCGGTCGCGAGGGACGCAACATCCGGGCGTTTGAGATCGCTACCGGCGTCGATGTCGTCATCGACGATACCCCGGAAGCGGTGATCGTCTCCGGATTCGACCCGGTACGACGCCAAGTGGCCAGTCTGGCGCTCAAGAAATTGATCAAAGACGGCCGTATCCATCCCGGTAGAATCGAAGAAGTGGTGGAGAAGACCCAACAGGATTTACTCGAACACATCCGTGAGATGGGGGAGGAAGTGTGCCTCGAGTTGGGGCTACAAAACGTCCATCCCGACCTCTACCGATACATCGGCCGGCTGCACTACCGGACCAGTTACGGCCAGAATCTCTTGATGCACAGCAAGGAAGTGGCGGCGCTCTCGGCCGTCATCGCCGAGGAGCTGGGGCTCGACGCCAAACTCGCGCGGCGATGCGGCTTCCTGCACGACATCGGCAAGGCGGCCGATCACGAGATGGAGGGTCCGCACGCACTGATCGGCGGCAAGCTGTGCCGTAAATACGCCGAGCCCGATGCCGTGGTCAACGCCGTTGCCGGTCACCACTCCGACGTGGAAGCGACCACGCCGTACACCTATATTACGGCGGCGGCCGATGCGGCGTCGGCCTCTCGTCCGGGGGCTCGCCGCGAGAGCCTCGAGAACTATGTCAAGCGCCTCGATAGCCTCGAGAAGATCGCCGAGAGCTTTGACGGCGTCGCCAAATCCTACGCTATCCAGGCCGGGCGCGAGATCCGTATTCTGGTCGATCACACCAAGATCTCCGACGCCGATGCTGCGCTACTCGCTGAAGAGATCAGCCGGCGGGTCGAGGGCGAGCTGGAATACCCGGGCCAGATCAAGGTCATGGTGATCAGGGAGACGCGTGCCACCGCGTATGCCAAGTAAAACCACAGGAGAAGTCCCGTGGAAACGATGCTATTGAAGGGAGCGGTGGTCCGCGACACCGTCTTTGCCGAGCTCCGTGAGCAGGTTGTCGCTGCGCCGCGCCCGCCGGGTCTGGCGGTCGTACTGGTCGGCGACGACCCGGCGTCGCAGATCTACGTCGGTCACAAGGAGAAAGGCTGTGAGACGGTCGGTTTCCATCACGTGACCCACCGTCTACCCACCGATACCACTGAAGAGGACCTCCTCGCGCTGATCACCGCTCTGAACCGCGATCCAGCCATCGACGGTATCTTGATCCAGTTGCCGTTACCGGTCGGTATCGATCAGTCCTTGATCTTGCGCACGGTTGATCCGCGCAAGGACGTCGACGGGTTTCATCCGGAGAATCTCGGCTTACTGGTCGCCGGCACCCCGAGCTTCGTACCGTGCACCCCCAAGGGGATCCTGCGCTTGTTGACCCACTACGAAATTCCGGTGGCGCACCAGCGGGTGACCATCGTCGGCCGCAGTGTCATTGTCGGCCGGCCGCTGGCGCTGTTGCTCTCGCTCAAGCGAGCTGTCGGCAACGCGACGGTCACCGTCTGTCATTCCGGAACCACCGACCTGGCAGCCGAGACTCGGCGGGCCGACATCGTGGTCGCCGCCATGGGCGCTGCGCGCTTTCTGGGACCGGATCACCTTTCCGCAGGCACGACGGTCATCGACGTCGGGATCAACCGCGTCGAGGCGCCGGAGCGAAAGCGGGGCTACCGGCTGGTCGGCGACGTCGATGCCGAGGCGGTCAAGGGACACGTCGCGGCGCTGACTCCCGTCCCCGGCGGGATCGGACCGATGACGATTGCCATGTTGCTCGAAAACACCTTCGAGGCGATGGCCAGACGGGAGGGGCTGGCTTGACGGCCATCCCGACGGAAATGCGCGCGGCGCTCGAGCGCGAGCAACGCTCCGTCGAAGGAATTTTACGCCGGCTCGTACGGGCCGAGCGCGGCACCCCGACTCGTCTGCGTCGGGCCATGGAGCACAGTCTCTTCGCACCGGGCAAGCGGTTGCGTCCGATACTACTGCTGTGGTGTTACGACGCGGTCGGGCGCGATGGCCGCCGCCGGGCGCGGCTCTCCCGCAGCGGTGCGCTGCAGGTCGCCGGCGCCGTGGAAATGTTGCATACCTATTCGTTGATCCACGACGATCTGCCGGCCATGGATGACGACGTGCTGCGCCGTGGCCGCCCGACCTGTCATGTGGCGTTCGACGAGGCGACGGCAATCCTGGCTGGGGATGGGCTGCAGGCGCTCGCGTTCGCCGTACTGGGCCGCCTCGAACCGGTGCCGGCCGGACTGCTCGATCTCGTTGCGACTGCCGTCGGCCCGGGTGGTATGGTCGGCGGGCAGCAGGAAGATCTCGACGCGGAGCAGCAGCCGGTCACTGCGGCGCGGGTGCTTAGCATCCACCGCAAGAAGACCGCGGCGCTGATCGCGGCTTCACTGACCGCCGGCGCGCTGCTCGGTGGTGCCAGCGAGCAGCTGCGCGGAAAAATCCATGAGGCGGGAATCGAGGTCGGGTTGGCCTTCCAGGGCGCCGACGACCTGCTCGATGTCACCGCGAGTAGCGACCAGCTCGGCAAGAGCGCCGGGAAAGACGCCGCGGCGGAAAAAGCCACCTGGTTGCGAGTTGACGGCTTCGAGCGGGCACAAAGCCGCACCGAACGTTATGGCCGACGTGGCCAGCAGCGCTTGGCCGATGCACTGGGCGGCGGCGCGTCGGCGACGCGTTTACTCGCCTTGATCGGTATGCTGTGGCGACGAAACAGGTAGGTAGGTGGTGGAGTCAGTAGCGCACGGACCGATCTGGATACTGGTGCTTCTGTGTGCGTTCTGTTGCCAGACGGTCAAATTTGCGGCGACTTCGGCGGCGGAGGGCCGATTCGCCATCGGGGTCCTGGGGCAGAGTAGCGGCTTGCCGAGTCTACACACCGCGGGAATGACCTGTCTTGCCGTTGCGATCGGTCTGCGCGACGGGCCGGCGGCGGCGACGACCGGCGTCGCGCTGGTCATGGCGGTCATCGTGGTCCATGATGCCATGCGTCTCAAAGGGGTCGCACAGCAGCAGCGGCGATCGGTCTACCGGTTGGTTCGCAACGTACCGGGCGGGGCTGCCTTCGGTGAGCGGGTTACGGATTATCTGGACGTGCGGGCACACCACCCAGCGCACGTGCTGGCCGGCGTGTTGTTCGGGCTATTTTTCGCTCTGGCATTCGCGTTATAGAGGCATTAGGGTTAATTTTCGTCTAAAACCGGCAGTCGCTGGAATCTTAATCATCGTCGCGAACGGACGTTTGGCGAAACGAACATGAAACCGATCTTGCCGACAGTGACGGGACCCGATGGGCTACGGAAGTTGAGCTTTCGGCAGCTAGAGCGGCTGTGCGCGGAACTGCGCGAAGAGATCATCTCCACCGTTGCGAGGACCGGCGGCCATCTGGGCGCGAGCCTCGGCGTCGTCGAGCTGACCGTCGCCCTGCATCGGGTGTTCCGAACTCCCGACGATAAGATCGTCTGGGACGTCTGCCACCAGGCGTACGGCCACAAGTTGTTGACCGGGCGCGCTGATCGTTTCGACACGCTCCGTCACCGCGGTGGGATCAGCGGTTTCCCTCGCCGCGACGAGAGCCCTCACGACATGTTCGGCGTCGGCCACGCCAGCACCTCCATCAGCGCGGCACTCGGTTTCGCTGCGGCCCGCGATGCGCGCGGTGAGAACCACGCGGTGATCGCCGTGGTCGGTGACGGGGCGCTCACCGGGGGGCTGGCGTTCGAAGGCTTGAACAACGCCGGTAACCTGCAAACCGACCTCATCGTGATCCTCAACGATAACAAGATGAGTATCTCGCCCAACGTCGGTGCCATCGCCAAATACCTGACCAGGATCACTTCGGGCAAGCTTTACAACCGCTTCGAAGCGGACATCTGGGATCTGCTCGGCAAGATACCGCACGGTAGCCGGGCGCAAGCGTTGGCCGGTCGAATCAAAGAGGGCCTGAAGAATCTGGTGGTACCGACGATCCTGTTCGAGGAGTTGGGCTTCCGTTACTTCGGCCCCATCGACGGCCACGATCTGCGTACCCTGACCGCGACGTTGCGCGCAGTGCGTAGTCTGAAAGGGCCGATCCTGGTCCACACCATAACGCAGAAAGGGAAGGGCTACAGTTTCGCCGAGCAGGACGGACAGCGTTACCACGGCGTGGGTAAGTTCGACAAGACCGAAGGCATCAAGGTGGTGCCGCCCACCGTACCGACCTACACGTCGGTTTTCGGCGATACTCTCGCCGCGCTCGCGCGCAGCGACTCCCGTATCCACGCGATCACTGCCGCCATGCCGTCGGGAACCGGACTCGGCACGCTGCGTGAGCAGTGCCCCGAGCGGTTCCATGATGTCGGCATCGCCGAGCAGCACGCGGTCACCTTCGCCGCCGGTTTGGCCTGCTGTGGCCAGCGGCCGGTGGTCGCCATTTATTCGACGTTCTTGCAACGCGCAGTCGATCAGATCATCCA
>JAUVBS010000093.1 GCA_030591105.1 bacterium
ACTCCTTCTTCCTGGTCCAGAAGTACCCGCCCAGTTTGGTGCACCAGCTCTGGTTCGGCGGTTCGGTGATCTTCATGGTGGGAATGTTCAGCTGGATCGACGCACGATCGCTCATCCTCCGGCCCCTGGCCGTGGTCGGCCGCGTCCCGCTCTTCTACTACGCCGTGCACATCCCGCTGCTGGCGATCTTCGCCAAGCGCCTGGGGATCTACTACCGCGAGGGCGCGGTGATCGAGTCGCTGATCGGCTGGGTGGTTCTGCTGGCGGTGATGTATCCGCTGGCGATCTGGTTCGGCAGGGTGAAGCGACGCTCGAAAGCCTGGATCATCCGGATGATCTGATGCTTTCGGCCAGACCGGCCGCGCCCCGCACGGTCCAGTCCGGATCGAAGGGCCAATCTTGCTGATCGAGCATACCGCCCAAGCCACCGGTGACGATCACCGGCAACTCGCCGTAATGCCGGCGCAGCGCGGCAACGGTCGCCAGCACGCCGTTACGCCCGACGTGGTAAGCGCCCACCCGCATGGCGGCCGCAGTGTCACGGCCGGCGCGCAGCGGACACGGCTCGAATGGCACCGCGGCTAGACGGGCGGCCGTCTCGCCCAGCTTGGCCGCGGCGAACGCCATGCCCGGCGCGATCAGTCCGCCGATGAAACATCCGTCCTGCAGCAGATCGAAGGTCGTCGCCGTTCCGAGATCGACGATCAAAGCATCACGTAGGCCGGCGGCGGCCGCCGCCGCGACGTTGCAGTAGCGATCGGCGCCAACGGTGGCAGGATCGTCGACAGCATTGTCAAAGGGAAACGGAGCCGCGTGATCGATGCCCAGCGCCCCCGGCAGCACCGCCAGCAGCGCGCGGTCGGCCTGCGGCACGACTGAAGTGATGACCATCACCTCGGCCGCGGCAGCCCGCGCCACCTCGCTCAATGAGGCTGCGGCGGCGCTCTGCTCGTCGCGGTCGCGCGGGGTCGCCAGGCGCAGTAATTCCGGTAGCGGCCTCGGCTCGTCGGCGGCAGCGGCCAGCACCGCGGCCGGACGCTCCGATTCGGCCCCGGTCCAGAGCACCGCGCGGAGCTGACTGTTGCCGATATCGATCACCACCGCCCGCACGTCGACCTCCCCAAACAGTTGTCTTCAAAACACCGGCCGTGAACCAACCGCCGCTGCGGTCTCGATCACGCCGATTCGCCACGCACGATCTTGGTGACCTGCACGTCGCCGGCGCGGAACCGCTGGAGCGAGCCGTCGCCGGTAATCACCCGCAGCGCGCCGCTCTCGTCGATACCGTCGGCACGGCCGACCAGGTCACGTTCCGCGGTGTGAAACACCACCTCGCACCCTCGGAGAGCGTCGCAACGGGCGAACTCCGCCGTGAAGGCACCCCAACCGTCGGCTCCGAATCGGTCCAGCTCGGCGTCGACCCGCGCCAACACCGCACCAGCGACCTCACCAGGCTGAACGACACGACCACTCTCGAGCCACACGCTGGTGGCGCGTCCCTGCAAGCTGGGCGGGAACTGGCCAGCGTCGGCCGTGAGGTTCAGGCCAAGACCCGCCACGACGTTGGTACTGTCGCGCTGGCCGACATTGTCCACGATCAGCCCACCGAGCTTGCGATCGCCGGCCATCACATCGTTGGGCCACTTCAAGCTGACGTCGAGGCCGAAATCGTCGCGCAACGCGAGCACCACCATCAGCCCCATCCAGACCGAAAAACCGTGGTCGAAATCGGCGCGGTGCGTCGGCACCACGCACGACATCTGCAACCCGCCGCAGTCCAGCCAGTCGCGTCCCTGACGGCCGCGGCCAGCGGTCTGACGCCGCGCCGCGATCAACGTCCCGATGACCGGGACAGTCACCGGCGCCAGCGGTGTGAGCGGGCGCGCTTGCCAGCCCCAGCCGTCCCAGGTGCACAACCGCCCCGTGGCGGCGGGCCCGCGGCCGAGCAGGAAATCGCTGGTACTGCCGATCTCTTCCAGCAGATAGCAGCGTGCTCCGTCGCGCACGAATCGCGGCCCCGGTCTGAAGGCCTCCAGGCCGAACCAGTCGCGGTGGGTGGCTTCGCGTGCGGTCACTCGTTCTCCTGCGGCTGCGGGGCTCGGTTCCGCTGCGGGTCATTGACCAATTCCATTTCGAAAGTCAGATCGAGAGCCGGCGCCGAATGGGTCAACCGCCCCACGGATACCGCGTCGGCCCCCGCAGCGGCATGGGCCCCGATCGTCTCGAGATTCACACCCCCGGAAGCCTCCAGGAGCGTGTGACGACCATCGGGAGCGGCGTTGCGCCGCTGCACCGCCACCGTCACCTCCTCGGGGGTGAAGTTGTCCAGGAGGATCCACTCCACCTTCAGCGGCAACACGCGGTCGAACTGGGCGAGGGTATCGACCTCGATCTCCACGGCCAGATCACGGTGGTGGCGCCGCGCTGTCGCCACCAGCTCTTCGACCGGTCGGCCGGCAGCCCAGTGATTGTCCTTGAACATGATCCGGTCGTACAGACCCAGACGGTGGTTATGGCCTCCCCCGGCCCGCACCGCATACTTCGCCAGAGCGCGGTAGCCCGGAAGCGTCTTGCGCGTATCGAGCACCCGGCAGCCGGTCCCGGCCACCGCCGCCACGTAACGGGCCGTCAACGTCGCAATACCACTCAAATGCTGCAAGAAATTGAGCGCGGTACGTTCACCGGTCAACAGCGCCGCCGCTGGGCCCCCCAACTGCGCTACAGCTGCACCTGGTGTGACCGTCGTTCCGTCGGTGAGCAGCGGCGCGACGTCCACCGTCCGATCCAGCCGTCGGTACAATAATGCCACCAGCGGCAGTCCGGCCACCACGCCGGCGCTACGCGCGACGATCACGCCTCGCGCCTGCTGCGATGTATCGACCGCGATGGCGGTCGATACGTCCCCCGGCCCAATGTCCTCGGCCAAACTCTGGACGACCAGCTGGTCGAGCCAGTCATCGGCCGGGAAATCCAGCTCGCGTGGGTGGTTCATCTCTTTTCCCCCTTCGCCCCACCGGGCAGGCCCCACTGGGCTTTGAGATCTTCGATCCGATCGCGGAGCGCGGCGGCTTTTTCGAACTCCAGCCGCGCGGCGGCGGCCTCCATCTCGTCACTCAGCATCGTGACCAGTTCGCGCGGGCTGAGGTCCTGATCGAGGAACACCTCCCACGGCCGCTCGTCCGCTGCGGCAACATCGGTATCGCCACGCTTTGTCGCCACGACCGTCGACTGCAGGATCTCCTCGCGCGTCTTACGGATCGTCTGCGGCGTGATGTCGTGTTCCACGTTATACGCGAGTTGCTTGCGCCGCCGCCGCTCGGTCTCGGCGATGGCGCGCTGCATCGAGCCGGTCAGCCGGTCCGCGTACATCACCACTTCGCCGTTCACATTCCGGGCGGCGCGGCCGGCGGTCTGGATCAGTGAGCGTTCCGACCGTAGAAACCCCTCGCGGTCCGCGTCGAGGATCGCCACGAGCGAGACCTCGGGCAGATCGAGCCCCTCGCGCAGGAGGTTGACCCCCACCAGCACGTCGTTCTCGCCGAGGCGCAACCGGCGCAGGATATCGATGCGGTCCAGAGCGGTGATGTCCGAGTGCAGATAGGTAACGCGTACTCCGGCCTGGGCGAGGTATTCCGTCAGGTCCTCGGACATCCGCTTGGTCAACGTCGTGACCAGAACACGCTCCTGACGCGCGACCACCGTCTGGATGCGCGCCAGCAAATCGTCCACCTGGTGCTCGACCGGCGAGACCGTGATCGGCGGATCGACCAGACCGGTGGGCCGGATCACTTGCTCGACGAACACCCCTTCACTCTGGCGCAACTCGTAATCGGCCGGCGTAGCGGAAACGAAGATCGTACGCGGTATCAATCGTTCGAACTCCTCGAACAACAGCGGCCGGTTGTCCAGCGCGCTCGGCAGGCGGAAACCGTGCTCGACCAGATTCAGCTTACGCGAGCGATCGCCTTTGTACATCGCGCCGATCTGCGGGACCGTCGCGTGCGACTCGTCGATGATCAGTAGAAAATCGTCGCCGAAGTAGTCGAGCAGACAGGCGGGACGCTCACCGGCAGCACGGCCATCGAAGTAACGCGAATAGTTCTCGACGCCGGCGCAGTGACCCACCTGCTGGATCATCTCCATGTCGTAACGCGTGCGCGAGGCGAGCCGCTGTGCCTCGAGCGGCTTACCGGCGGCATCGAGTTCGGCGAGCCGTTCCTCCAGATCGCGGCCGATCTCGTCGATGACCGGTCCGAGGCGGTCTAAATCGGTGACGAACTGGCTGGCCGGGAAGATCGCCGCGTCGGTGACTCTCTCGAGCACCCGTCCGCCGAGCGGTTCGATCCAGGCCAGGTTCTCGATCTCGTCGTCGAAGAACTCGACCCTCAGCAGACGCTCCTCGTGCGCCGCCCGGATCTCGACGATGTCACCGCGTACGCGAAAGGTGCCGTAGGTCGGTTCAGCGTCCTGGCGCCCGTAGTGAATCTCGACCAGACGCCGCAGCAAGGCGTCGCGTTCGATCCGTTGGCCACGCTCGAGCGAGATGATGCTACGCTTGAAGGTATGCGGGTTGCCCAGGCCGTAAATCGCCGAGACGCTACAGACGACCACCACGTCTTCACGAGCGAGCAAGCTGCTGGTCGCCCGCAACCGCAACCGCTCGATCTCTTCGTTGATGCTGGTGTCTTTCTCGATGTAAGTGTCGGTGGCCGGGATGAACGCTTCCGGCTGGTAGTAATCGTAGTACGAGATGAAGTACTCCACGGCGTTCTCCGGGAAGAAGCCCTTCAACTCGCCGTAAAGCTGCGCCGCCAGCGTCTTGTTGTGGGAAAAGATCAGAGTCCGCAGGCCGAGCTCCGCGATCACGTTGGCCATGGTGAAGGTCTTGCCCGAACCGGTCACACCGAGCAGGGTCTGAAAGCGCTTGCCCCGGCGTGCCTCGGCCACCAGCTCGGCGATCGCTTCGGGCTGGTCACCGGTCGGCACGAACGGGGCGTGGAGACGGAAGGTGCCCATGGCTCACCGGTCCGGGGTGGTGAGTGCGCTATCGCCATCGATCAGGATCACCTGGCCCGGGCGCCAGGCTCCGGTCGCCAGCGCGGTGCCGTTGAGCGTAAGCTCGACACCGTCGAATCGACCCAGCTGCAGGTTGAAATGGTCGTCGGCGCCCCAGTAAACCACCAAGCCCTGGCGTACGCTGTACGGTTGGCCCGACACGATGCGCGCCGCTGGCAGTCTCCCCGGCCGCGTGTCCGGCGGCCAGGCGACCGTACTCGGTTCGGCAACGCCATCGGCGCCGACGCTGACCGGGATCGGTTCTTTACAGAGCAGGCGCAAGATGAGCAGGTGTGCACGGCCGTCACTGAACTGCACGCGCTGGTCTCCGCGCCGAGCGGGCGGCAGCTCTGGATCGGGATCGGCACGCCACTCCGGCTCGGACGGAGCAGCGCCGGCCGTCGATTCGGTCCTCACCACGGCCGAGGCGTCCTCCCACCCCGCGGCGAGAGTGTCGGCGTCCCGGTCGACCAGCGACCGGCCAGGCGGTTCGGCCCGCGCAGTATCGGGCAGGACCGCGGCCACCGTGCTGGAATCCGTGTCGTCGGCCAACAGTGTTTCGACCGCCGATTGTTCGGTTGGCGATTCGGCCACTCGGTGTCCGTCGCGCAGTAAGAACCACCACACAGCCAGCGCAACCAGCACCACCACCACTCCCCAGCGCCGGAGCAAACGGCCGTACGCCACCCCCACCTTGTGGATTTCGGTTTCGGCATCTTGCCAGATCGCGTCGGTGATCTCCGGTGCCGCAACGGTCTTTCCTTGACCCAACTCGTACAAGGCTACGATCTCGCCTGGATCGAGACCGACCGCCTCGGCAAATGCGCGCAAGAAGCTCTTGATGTAGAGCGAACCGGATACCTTGTGATACTCGTCGCCTTCGAGCGCCTGTAATAGCCGCTGCGGAATCTTGGTTTCGGTCGACAACTGCTCGAGCGTCATGCGCCGTGCGTCGCGCGCTTCTCGGAGCAGTTCGCCGGGGGTCCTACCGTCGCGATCAACGACCATGCCACTACCTCCTTCCGCACTAACCGAGCGCCTCAATCCGCTGACGAAGCTGGGTAGCCTTTCCCTCGTTGGCGGCCAACAGATCCCGCTGTTTTTGCACGACCGCGTCCGGAGCATTGGCCAGAAATTTCTCGTTGGCCAGCTTCGCCTCGCAACCGCGCAGCCAACCCTCGATACGGTCTAGCTCCTTGGTCAAACGCTCACGCTCGCGATCCAGATCGATCAGGCCTGCCATCGGCAGGAATATCTCGACCGAACCGACCACGCCGACGCCGGCCGGTGCCGGATCGGCGCCGCCGTGAACCACGACGACTGTCTCGAGCTTCGCCAGCAGCGCGATCACCTCGGTATCCGCCTGCATCTGAGCCACCTGCTCGGGAGCCGCCATCCTCAGCACGGCCTGGCCCCGCTTGCCCGGCGCCACACCGAGTTCGCTGCGCAGGTTGCGCAGGACCTGGACGATCTCTATGACCCGGGCGAACCGTTCCTGTTCGGCGGTAAACGGCTCCTCGCCCTGGTAGACAGGATACCCCGAGACCATCAGGTAGCCGTCGGCCGGCGGCAGCCAGCTCCACAATTCCTCGGTAATGAACGGCATAACCGGGTGCAGTAGTTTGTAGCTGAGGGCCAGGTTCAGCAAAGCGACCTGCAGCACGGCCGCGCGCTGCTGCGGATCCCGTAACCGCGGTTTGATCGCCTCGAGATACCAGTCGCAATACTCGTGGCGGAAGAAGTTGAATATGCCGTACGCCGCGTCGTTCAGACGGCGTCGGGCCAGGTTCTCGTTACAGTCGCGCGCGGTCGCACAGATCCGCCCGAGAATCCACCGATCAGCCAGCATCAAGTCGTCTTCGGCCAGCGCAACCGGTAGCTCCTGGCCGAAGGTCGCCCGCCACATCGTAGCCATCGCCGTGGCTGCGTCCGGCGACGTATCGGCTGCGGTAAAAGCGGCAGCGAGATCGATCTCACCGTCCGGCGCCTCGGTCGCGGCTGCTGCCGGTAGACCAGCCTCTTCCCAAACGCCGAGTACCAGCTTCGTCGCCTGGAAGATCTTGTTGCAGAAATTACGACCGACTTCGAGCGATTGCTCGCTGAAGAAGATATCCTGCCCGGTCGGCGTCAGCATCACCATCGAACAGCGCAGCGCGTCGGCGCCGTAGTTATCGATCAAGGCGATGGGGTCGGGACTGTTGCCGAGGGACTTGCTCATCTTCCGGCCCTCGGTATCGCGAACAATGCCGTGGAACAGGACTTCGCCGAACGGCGGTTCGTCGAGAAATTCGTAGCTCGCCATGATCATCCGCGCGACCCAGAAGAAGATGATGTCGGCCGCCGTGACCAGCAGTGAGGTGGG
This sequence comes from bacterium, assembly GCA_030591105.1. Taxonomy (GTDB): domain Bacteria; phylum Krumholzibacteriota; class Krumholzibacteriia; order LZORAL124-64-63; family LZORAL124-64-63; genus JAUVBS01. The sequence continues at coordinate 7,418 of JAUVBS010000093.1, forward strand.
ATGGTAGCGCTGCAGGTCGGCCGTCTCGTCGGGCCAC
>JAUVBS010000466.1 GCA_030591105.1 bacterium
ACGGTGTCGGCACCGTGACCACCGATCTGGACGGCACCTGGTCGATCGCCGGTAGCGGCGGTCCGCGGCAAGTGTCCGGCGATCTCTATGGCCCCTACATCGACATGAACAACGTGGCCGGTGCGGAAGCTTCATACAGCGGTACGGCCGACGAAGGTGTGCCTCTCGCGGTCCGCTTCGACGACGGGAATTCGCAGAGGGACGAGCGGGACGTTTTCGACGCCATCAACGACGTCCACGATTTCTTCCAGCTCTTCGCACCGGGATTTTCATACGTACACCAGCGGATCGGCGCTTACGTGAGCCGGACCACCGGTTACTGCCCCGGCAACGCCTGGTGGGACGGCACCATCAACTTCTGTGCTGCAGGCGGAGCCTACGCGAATACCGGTGAGATGCAGATCGTCGCGCATCATGAGTACGGTCACGGTATCCAGGATGCCATCCTCGGCTGGCAGGGCAGCGAAGGCCTCGGCGAGGGTAACGGCGACATCGTGTCGAATTTGTTGAGCCAGGAGTCGATAATCGGCCGCGGTTTTTACGTCGGCAACTGCGTGACCGGGATCCGCGACTCGGATAACAACTTGATCTATCCCAACGACGTCATCGGACAGCCGATTCACGCCGCGGGACAGGTGATCGCCGGTTTCCACTGGGACGCGATGATGCTCCTCGAAGCGGTCTACGGTCCCGAACAGGGCGCCATCGAGATGGCGCGGTCTTGGCACTTCGGCCGCGTGTTGCTCCATCCTGGTACCCAGCCGGACCAGGTGTTCGCCACGTTCTTCGCCGACGATGACGACGGCAATCTGGATAACGGAACCCCGCACCACGAGATCTACTGCGAGGCCGCCAGCAACCACAACTTCGAGTGTCCCGAGATCTTGCTCGGTGTGTACATCACACACGCCGGCCACCCCTACACCGGCCACGCGAGCGACGACTACGACGTCTCCAGTACCGTGGCGATCTTTGGCGACGGCGTCCTCGACGAGAGTAGTATGACGCTGCACTACCGCGTCGACGCCGGCGGGTTCAATACGGTCCCGATGTCCCCGGGCGGCGGCGAGAACGAGTTCGTAGCCGCGATTCCGTCGGCTCCGCTGACCTCGGTCATCGAGTACTACCTCTCGGGCGAAGACGACCTCGGTCACGTGGGAACCAGTCCGCGCACGGCGCCGGACGAACTACACTACTTCCGTGTGGACCACGAGTTCATCGAGGAGATGGAGTTCGCCACGGCCTGGTCCGTCGGTGCTGCCGACGACGACGCGGCAACCGGTATCTGGGAGCGCGTCGATCCGGTGGGGACCATAGCTCAGCCGAGTAGTGACCACACCGAAGATGGGACCGATTGCTGGGTCACCGGCCAGCACCCCGGTGGCGGCGACGGCGCCAATGATGTCGACAATGGCAAGACGACGCTGTTCAGCCCGCGTTTCGATCTGACGGGCGCCGAGTCGGTCAACGTGACCTACTGGCGCTGGTACTCGAACAGCGAGGGTAACTCACCGAACAACGACTACTGGGATGTCGACATCAGCAACGACGACGGCGCGACCTGGTCCGAGGTCGAGCACACCACCGTATCGAGCAACGCCTGGGTGCAGATCGATCTGAACCTGGCCGACCACTTCGATGCGCCGGGTCTGGTCCAGCTGCGCTTCGTCGCTGCCGACGAAGGCGACGGCTCGCTCGTCGAAGCTGCGGTGGACGACTTCACCTTGATCGCGATCTTCTCGACCACGGGCGTCGACGATATGGACGACGACCTCGCGATCAGATACATCACGAAGTTGAGCCAGAACGCTCCGAACCCGTTCAACCCACGGACGGAGATCAGGTTCAGTCTGCGCGAGCCTGGGACGGCGCAGCTCCAGGTGTTCGATGTCCGCGGACTGATGATCAAGAGCCTGGTCGATCAAGCGCTACCGGCCGGTGAGCACAGTATCTCCTGGAACGGTGTCGATCAGAACGACCGTCCGGTGGCGACTGGCGTCTACTTCTACCGCCTGGTGGCCGACGGCCGGATCTTGACCAAGCGCATGTTGCTGGTCAAATAAGTCCGGGTTAACGCCTGATGGAATTAACGTCCGATGGAAGTGGGGCTTCGCGCCCCACTTCCGTTAGAGGGCAGGATCGTGTGGACTAGCCGTTCCATATCAGCCGTTTCCATACTAACGCAGCAGCGTGACCTTCTCCGACAACATCGTCGTGCCGGCGGACAGGCGAACCAGG
>JAUVBS010000316.1 GCA_030591105.1 bacterium
GATCCTCTACAAGGACGTGGAAGGGCGCCTGCCCGTATTATACCAGCGTCTGGGCGTGCGACAGTTCGTCTACAAGAATTGGTTCGTGGGCGTGAACGTGCGCTTCCACGAGGTCGGCAGCGCGGACAACCTCGAGTGGACCATCGGGTATCAGATGGGGTCTTGACGGATTCCGGTCGTGGCGCTGTGCGCACAATTGAAACTTCGCCGATCAATCTGCCAGACCGACTCAATCTACGACCGGCAACAACGGCGCCCCGTAGAACCACCCGATGCCGTCCGCCACCAGTATCAAACCCAGCCCGAGCAACAGAACCGCCACGATCCGCGAACCCCAGCGGTCGAAGAAGTCCTTCACTCGAGACAGGAGCTGGTCGCCTCGCCGGCCGAGAGCCGCTTTGAGCACCACGAGCAGGATCAACGGCGCGAGGAACACCGAGACGTAGTAGACGACCGCCACGAACATCTGCAACGACGGCAGATCGGCCCGCAGGATCTGATCGGCGGCCGCGAAATACGGAACAGCGCCGGGGAAACCGACGACATTCAGACCGACGGCGAAGACGAACGCCTGTGCCGGCGTGGCTGGCGGCGATTTCTTTCGCTGCTCGGTTTTCCGCTTGCGCTTGGTTGCAATCTTGGTCCCGAAGAAAATCAAGACCAGACCGATACCGATCTGCAGCAGCAGGTCGAGGGCATCGGGATTCTGTAATTTGTTCGTGAGCCACCTGTTCAACTGCTCGAAAACCTGGCTCAGCCCAAACAAAAATCCCAAGGCCATAACGAGGTAGGAGACGTACAGACCCAGCAGAAACGCCGATACGGTCACGTAGGGGCGACGGCCCGCCAACAGTAAAGCCATCGGTACGATGCTCAACGGCGTGATCGACGTGCTGTCGAGCAGAGCGATGGGGGTCAAAACGTACAGCAGGTTCAGCATCGGTCCGGATTACTTTCTCGTGCCGCCAGCTCGCGCTGATACGCCTTCCACCCCGGGCACCAGCGGGTGTGCCAGCGCCAGAGCTTCGCCAGTAGGGTATCGGGTTTCGCCTCGGACCGGCGTCGCCAGGCGCAGGTCTCGCACGAATGTGCCATGCTTGTTCCTTCTCGCTCGGTTACCCGGCCAACCTACACCCCAGCGCGATGGAGAGGAACTTCGATTCCTCATCGTCCGCACGGCTGGTCAACACACACGGGGCCGTGGTGCCGACCACTGCGGCGGCCAGGCGTCCGCCGGCCAGCAGCGTCGAGGCCTTGTAGAAAACATTGCCGGTCTCGATGTTCGGAAAGATCAGGATGTCCGCCGCACCGCCGACCGGAGTGTCGAGCCCCTTGATCGCGCACGCTTCGGGCGAGAGCGCCACGTCCAGAGCCAGCGGTCCGTACACGATGGCGCCCTCGATCTCACCGCGCTGGCTCAGCTCCGTGATGGCCGCGGCGTCGGTACAGGCGGTCATCTTGGGGTTGACCTTGTCGGTCGCCGCGATCAACGCGGCACGTGGCTCGGCGATGCCGAAGCTGTGCGCCGCAGCGATGCAGTAACCGAGGATCTTGAGCTTCGCCGCCAGGTCGGGAGCGGGAATGATGGCCACGTCCGCGATGAACAGCAGCTTGCCGTGACGCTTGACGTAGGCGGGCAGTTCGACCACCGACAGGTGCGAGAGCACGTTGCCTGGTGGTAAGAGCCCCTGCTCCTTGTCGAGGATCAACTTCATGTAAGGGGCCGTACTGATCAGACCCTTCATCAGCACGTCGGCTTCGCCGGCGCGGACCATCTGGACGGCGCGGGCCCCAGCCGCCTCGGTGTCCAGCTCGTCGATGACAGAGAAGGTATCCTCGCCGATCTCGAAATCGTCGCACAACTCGGTGATCCGCCCGCGGTCACCGACCAGGGTCACCTCGGCGATCTGCTCGTCGACTGCCCGCGCGGCAGCACCGATGGTGTTGGGATCGTGACCCGCCGCGACCACCACCCGGCGCGACGGCCGCCCCTTCAGGTCGGCGATCAGTTGATCGAGACTGCGGATCGGATCCATCGGCCCTCCTTTTCGTCTCATCCCTGTTGCGGCGCGTATTCCTTGATCGATTCCCGACCGCTCAGTACCCGCAAGGCCCCCTTGGCCAGAGCGACCATCTCGTTCTCACCCGGGTAGGCGGTCACGCCGCAACCGAGGGCGCTGACCCCCTGGGTGATCCCGGCCACGAGCTTTTCGCTGCGCGCGAGTCCACCGGTCAAAAGCACCCGGTCCACCGGCTCGCCGTCGAAGGCAGGCACGAGTGCGGCGATGTTCTTGCTCAGCTGGTAGACCAGCGCGTCGAAGACCGCGGCCGCTTCGGAGTCGCCGTCGGCAATCCGGCGCTCGATCTCGCGGAAGTCGGCCGTACCGAGCAGATCGATCAAACCGCCGCTACCTTTGTTCAGCGTCAGAAGCTCAGCTTCATTGTACTTACCCGAAAAACAGAGACGGATCAGGTCGCCGGGCGGCAGACTACCCGAGCGCTGCGGACTGAACGGGCCCTCACCGTCCAGGCCGTTGTTCACGTCGATGTAACGTCCTTTGGCGTGGGCGCCGACGGTGATGCCACCGCCCATGTGGCAGACGATCAGGTTGAGGTACTCGTAAAAGGTCTCGCTCTCCTCGGCATAGCGGCGCGCCGTCGCGATCTGGTTCAAGGCGTGGCTGACCACCTTGCGCGGCAGTTCCTTGACACCGGTGATCTTCACGCGGACCGGCACCTCGTCGACCACCACCGGATCGACGATGAACGCCGGTTTACCACTGTCGCCCACCATCTCGGCGGCGATCAGCGCGCCGAGATTCGAGGCGTGGTCGCCACGGACGCCGGCGAGCAGATCCTCGCGCATCCTGTCGTTGACGTCGTACGTACCGTGGGGAATCGGCTGCAACAGACCACCGCGGGCACTGATTGCATCGAGGTCGTCAACGATCAACCCGTGGTCGGCCAGTACCTGCTGCACGAGCTTCTGCCGGAAGCCGTACTGGGCGACGATCCTTTCGCCTTCGAAAGGTCGCAACTGGTCGGCCGTGTGCGGGATCTCCTCGACGAAACGTTCCTGCTCCCCCTCGAAGACCGCGATCCTGGTCGAGGTCGAACCGGGGTTGATCGCCAGGATACGGTGGCGAGGGAAGAACGTATCCTTGGGCGTACGGCTCCAGTGGCCGAAGCGCTGCAGACGCAGGATGCTCGCCTTCATCGCGAGCATCGCATCCTCGGCGCTGCAATCCATCGCCAGATCGACGGCCTGGAAACGGATACCGAACATCACCGAGAACTTCTTCGCGTTGGGGAAACGCGTCGCATACAGGTGGAAGAGCAGGTTACCGGTGTCGAGGTTCGGCGCGATGATCACGTTGGTTCCGCCGATGAAGGTATGCTCCTGGCCCTTACGGTAGAAGTGGGCCGAGCGCTGGGACAGCGCCACCGACACCTTCACCTCACCTTCGACCCGGATCGACGTGTAGCGGCTACCACGCTTGATCCGCTCGGCGAGGATTTCCGGCACCAGCTCGGCGGCGGCGCGTACCAGCTCTGGCGAAGGACCCTCGTCCGAGCCCTTGTTGGAGTAGCTCACCATCGCGCCGTTGATCACC
>JAUVBS010000013.1 GCA_030591105.1 bacterium
AAGCGACGATCAAGCCCCCCGTCGCGATACGTGTCAGCCAGTGCGATTTCTGAGCCTCGGTGCCACCGACGATGATCGGATCGGTACCGAGGCAGATGGCCAAGAACGCCGTCGCCACTCCGAGATCGTGGACCGCCATCTCCTCGCTGATCTCGCAGATATCCCGCGCGCCACCGCCGAGACCGCCGACCGATTCCGGTAGGAAGATCAGGTGCAGACCTACCTCGGGCGAGAGTAATTTCTGGATCAGCTCGAGGGGGAACATGTCTTTCTTGTCCAAGTCGAGGCTCTTCTCGTCCGGAAGGTCGCGAGCGACCACTTGCCGCAGGGTCTGAACCACCGCGTCGCGCATCTCGGTTGGGAGTCCGGCCGGTGTCGTCATCACTGATTCCTCCAGACAAACATTGGTTGGCAGTTGGTGGGGTTTCATCCGCCCATAGCGAAGTGACCGGCGCCGACCAGGACGCAACGGCCGCCCACCTGAATTCGGGTAGCTTGACCGTCTTCGATATCCGCCGTGACAAAGAGGCGGCTAGGACGCCCCATCTCGAGTCCTTGCTCGCTGATGATACTCACGCTGGCGTTGAATTTGACCAGCCGGTGCTTGATCAAGTAGGCGGCCAGAGAACCGGTCGCCGCACCGCTCGCGGGATCCTCCGGGATCCCGAAGTGCGGCGCGAACATCCGACAGTGAACCGCCGCATCGTCGGCCACGGTCTCGCACGTGAAGACGAAGAGGTCGCCGAAGCCGAGATCCTGAGCAATGGCGTCGGCCTCTCGGCGCCGCAAACTCAAAGCCGCAATCGCGTCCAGCGAACCGATCGGTACGATGTGGATCGGCAAACCGGTGGAGATTATCTCGCACGGTAAACCGGTGATGGCGATCTCGCTCTCGGGTATCCCGAGCGCACGGGCAACCTTGCCCCGGTTATAGTACTGACCGAGAAATACCGGTGTGTCGTGCAAGAGGCTGTAGACCACCGCGTCCGTATCGCCCTGCGTGAAGACGCGAAAGACACCCGCTTCCAGTTCCCAGCTGAAAGCTTCTTGCCTGGATTCCGACGTACGTCGACTCAGAACGTCCAGCGCGAAAGTAGCACCGAGCAGCGAATGGCCCGCGAACGGGATCTCCACCGAAGGCGTGAAAACCCGCAGCCGCGCCTGGCGATCACTGGCACGGTGGCCGGGCAGAACGAACGCCGTCTCGCCCACTCCCATCTCCATGGCAATACGCTGCATGATCGTCGCCGGCACGTCGCCGCCGTCCGGGAAAAGCGTCAGACGGCTACCCCCGAAAGGCTCGTCGGTAAAGACATCGATGAGCAGGTATTCCAGTCGCATTGCACCGCGCCCGCTCCGGGCGGGTCGTTGGGGTGGTATGTAGCAAATCGGTCACCGGAGCAGCGAATAAATCCGCAACCTTCCAGCCACTGCGGCGTCCCGGACCATATCATAGACAGCGCCGACAGCCAAGGCAACCGTTGGTGCCACGAAAATATCACAGACCGTAATCAGATGACGATGACGACCGCGATGGCGAATGTCTCCTCGTGGCTGAGCGAGAGGTGTGCTTCGTGGCCACCAACAGCGGCCAGAGCCGCTTCAGCCGTACCGTGCAGTAGTAGCGATGGGCGCCCGACACTGTCGCGCAAGACCTCGATGTCACGTGCCGCGATCCCGGCGGTCGGACGTCCGAGAGCCTTCAGAAACGCTTCCTTAGCCGCCCAACGCGCAGCCAGCGTGGCGGCGCGCCGCGGCCCACGACGATCTGCCAGAGCCATCTCGTCCGGTCGGAAAACACGCTGAGTGAAACGCTGATCGTAGCGTTCGAGTAGCCGAGCGATTCGGGCCACGGCCACGATATCGGTCCCGACTCCGATCATCAGTAGGCTCCTTTGCGCTCGATCACCGCGGGTAACGTGCGGGCAAGGATGCCGAGGTCGAACCAAAATCCACGCCGACGCACGTATTCGCGGTCCAGTGCCATCCACTCCTCGAAATCCAGTTGGCTGCGGCCGGATATCTGCCAGAGGCAGGTCAATCCCGGTCTCGCCAACAACCGCAGTGCGTGTTCGGGCGTATAGTGGGCCACCTCCGACGGTATCTGGGGACGTGGCCCGACGATGGACATGTCGCCCCGTAGTATGTTCAGCAGCTGCGGGAACTCGTCCAGACTGCTGCGGCGCAGAAAACGACCGACGCCGGTGATGCGTGGATCGTCTTTGATCTTGAATGCCGCACCGGTAGCCTCGTTCAGATGCTGTAGCTGCCGCTTGAGATGTTCGGCGTCGCCGACCATCGAACGGAATTTGTAGCAGTCAAAGAGAGTGCCGCGGTAACCGACGCGCCGCTGGCGAAAAAAGATCGGACCGGGCGTTTCGAGCTTGATCAGCAATACGATGAAGGGAAAGAGCGGTGCGAGCAACGCCAGGCCGAAACAGGCTGACCCGATATCGAGCAGCCGCTTGGCCACGCGGTAGGGCCACGGGTCAGATCGGTTGTTACCGGTGCGGACCGCGGCGATGAACGCATCGTAGCCACCTTGGTCGGCAAAGTAGTTCGAACCGCTCACCGCCGACCGCCTTCGGCACCGCTGCGGCGCCAGTAGAATACCCGAACCCCGGTCAGTTTACGTGCGAGCATCAATCGGCCGCTCGCCGCCAGCGCAGCCGGCAGTCGGTCATCTGGATCGCCGACCCAACTCCTCGTCAGGACAAGCCAACAACGATCGACACCAGCGAGTCGCGTCGCGACCAGGTTCGCCGCCGCCGCGTCGGTCAACAGGCGGGTGCGGTCGGTATCGATCAACTGACCGGTCCCGCGGTAATAGTACGCGAACCCACGGAGGCCAGCCGGTATGAGAATCGGCTCTCCGGCTGGTTCCTGAGCCGCAACCCAGTGCGCCGCTTCGCGAAGGTCTGCTTTGGCGTAGTGATCGAGAAAATGGTGGTTCGCCACCGACCAGCCGCACAATCCGATCAACGCCACGCTCGCGGCCAGTCCGACGCGCCGCGGTAGGTACGACAGGCCCAGCGCAGCCAGCGTCAATACCCAGGGCAGAGTCACGGCCACGTAACGAGGATTGTACGGTTTGACATTGCGTACCGCGAGCCAGGTTACGACGGCCAGCGGTATGACGATCCAGAGTAACAGACACCAACGGTTGCCGCGTAATCGCCGCAAGCCGAACAGTGTCGGTATCGCCGCCGCCACACCGCCGACCGCCAGCAGCGGCAACGACTCGCGTACGATTGCCAGACGGTCGGGCTGGTGTAGTTCGCGCAGCGACGGTCCGAGGCTGTAGCCGTAAAAGAACGTCCAGACGGTGTACGGCAACGCGAACGGAGAAAACGTGGTATCGCCGCGTAGGGCATCGCCGACGCCGGAACCGGGGACGACCCGCTCGACCGCCCAGATCCCGGCCGCACGCAACAACCACGGCGACACTGCCAACAAGCCACCGATCCCCGCAGCCGCCCATAACCCCCACGCCCGCCAACCGCGCGGGCGTACCGCCAAGACCAAACAGATAGCCAGCGCCACCCATAAAAACAGCGTGGACATGTTGCTCAAGATGCCGGCAGCGATCAGCCCGGCCAACATCCCAGCGCGGCGTCGGTTCACTCCGTCCTGGGCCATGATCACGAAAACCAGTAGGGCCGAAACCGCCGCGAGCATCGCGAACGCGTAGCCGCGAGCCTCCTGGCTGTACCAGATGTGGAACGGGTTGATCGCCAGCAACAGAGCTGCCAGCCGGGCGGCACGCGCATCCCACAGACGGCCGACCATCATACCCAGCAGCGGCACGGCCACGATTCCCGCGATGGCGGCGGGCAACCGCAGCATCACCTCGGTGTCGGCGATACGGACCAGTGGCCAGACCGCAGCAAGATAGAGCGGCCCCTGGATGGCGTCGGCCAACTGTTGCCAGAACCCAAGGTCCAGGTCGGGCCGCACGCTCTGCCAGGTCATGATCTCATCGATCCAGAGTGACTGGCGCCCCAGGTGTATTAACCGCAACGCCGCCGCCAACAGCGTGACCAGAATCAGATAGCGTACGCCGGGACCGGTGCCACGCTCGCGCCCCTCGAGCCAACCGGCTGCAGGTACCAAGGAGTGATCACTCATGAGCGGTGTCCGCTGCCGCCACGGACAACGGTTGGCCCAGGCGATAGCGTTTCAACGAAGCATCGATCGAGCCCACCGGTACCTTCGATTTCATCAAGACCGGCATCTTGTGGTCGTCGGCAGTCACATACACGATCAGCTTCCCTTCGTGCTTGAACAGCCCTTCCCCTACGAGCTTCGGTTCGATCACGAAGCATTCGAACGTACCGGCCGGCACGGTGACGGTCTCGGTGCGCAGGACCAAGACCTCCAGATCGTAGGTCTTACGGCTAGCATGCGCCGGCAGCTTGTACACTTCCCCGACGCGTAGATCCAGCGAGCGCACGTAATAGAGCGCCGAGAGCACGTCGTGGACACCGGCAACCGTATCAAAATCACGGCCATCGGCATAGAGAGCCTTGCCTTGTTCCTGGTCGAAGGTGATTTCCACCGTGCGGCGGTAGTCCCCCTCGCGCAATCTCTTGTAGAAATACCGGCTGGTCAACTGCTCGATATCGATATAGCTGATCACTTTGTCACGAACCTTGTAGAACGCAGAGAAAAAACGATTGCTGGTGGTTCGACTCTGAACGGCATAACAGCGGTACCCCTGGAAATCGACGACGCCCAGGACCTCGAGGGTTGCCTCGCCGGCGTTGATCAGTCCGTAGTCGATGGAAAACACCAGTTCCTCGCCCGGTCCGAAAGGCGCCGGAGCAACGGCCACACCGGCAACGGACTCGTCGTTCATAGCAAGCGCGGAACCGGGCCGCGCCGACGTCACCGGAACGGTCACCATCGCTAGCACCACCGTCAGCATCGCGACGCCAAGCCACGACCTGCCGATCATGCGGCGGTGGCTTCTCGGCATGACAATCCTCCTCTGAATCGTCCCCGGGCTCATCGTCGATCCACACCCTCGCCGGCCCCCAAGATGCGGACAGCCGGTCGGTAATACAGCGAGCAACCCATTCTCATACCCATATCAACGTATCCGCGATCATCCTGGTTCCCACTCGTCGCTGGCACAGTTTCCCCACCGCGCCACCGGTATAGGAAGCCGTCGGTGTTCCCGACCACAGGTAACAGATCGCCGATCGCACCTGCATCAGTTGTGCCCCCCTGTCGGGTTTCCGTTCAGCAACTCACGCGCCAATTCGGCAACCCGCAGCGGCTCCAGATCGGGCATACAGACGAATTTCTCGCAGGTGTGCAGGTCGCAGGGGTGACACGGCGGATAGGTACCCAGCACCCGAAACGGTCCCTGTTGTTCGTAGGGAAACCAGAGACCGGGATCAGTAGGGCCGAAGAGTGCAAGTGTCGGAACCGACATCGCAACCGCCGCGTGCATGACACCGCCGTCGACGGTGATCAACAAGGCGGCGGCACCGATCAGACGCAGGATATCTTGCAGAGGCAGCGGCGGCAGGATACCACCGGCACCACCGCCACCGCTGACGACGTCCCACACCCCTTCGCGTCCCGGCGGGGTGAGCAGCGCCAGCGGTTGGCCCAGCTCGTTGCGCAAGGCGCAGACGAGAGCGCGCCAATGATCGGGTGGCCACTCCTTGGTCGACCACGTCGCCCCCGGCGCCAACAGCACGTACCGATCACCAGGTACGATCGCAAGTTCTGCCAGCGCGTGGGCAGCCGAAGACCCGGCCAGCGAGGGTACCGCCACGGAGGTACGTAATGTCTGGTCGGCGTAAACCTGCGCCAGCCAGTCCAGGAACTGCAATCCCGACGGCGTGTGACGGAGCGGGGCCAGCCGGGCGAGGTGATCGCCGAGGCCGCCGCGAGCCACGGTGGCCAAGCCCACAGCCGCGGCACTGTTCGGCGTCAGCACCGTATGGGTGTACAGCCGTCGCCGCCAGGCCCGCGTGCCGCCAATGCGCAGCGGGATCCCGGCCAGCCGGAGCAAACCGGCACTGCGGGGATTGAAGAACAGATCCACGGCTAAGTCATACCGCTGCCGACGTAGGTCGGCTAGCGTGCCCATCAGGCCGACACCGGCGCTCGCAGCGTGGGCTTCGGTGCGGACCTTCGCGTCGGCGCTGCGGCGCCGCACCTTCAGCGCGTGGACACGCGCCACTTCCGGGTGCGCCGTCAACAGTGGCGCGTAGGGCGCCTCGCAGAGATAACCCAATTCGAGGTCTGGATCACCTCTGCGCAAAGCTTCGAGAACGACCGTGCTCATGGCCACATCGCCCAGATAGCGCAACCGGCTGATCAGCACGCGTTCCAACCGTCGACCGGCCAGTTCCCAGCTCATCGGCACGCCTCCGCCAGAATTGCGCTGACGGCCGCCGGTAAGTCGTCCGCGACGAGCACGCGATCGCCGGTAGCGTCGCGTTGGCGCAACACGGTCTCCTGCTCGCGGCCATAGCCGGTGCGTACCAGCGCGGCGGCCAGACCGGCGTCCAACGCCAGGTCGACATCCGATAATTTATCGCCGATGACCCAGGAGGTGGTGCGCTCCCAGGAAAATCGCGCCGACGCTTCTTCGAGTAACCCCGGTGCCGGTTTGCGGCAGCTGCAACCATCCTCCGGCGCATGCGGGCAGTAGAAGAACGCGTCGAGCGCGGCATCCTCGGCCGCCAGCAGGTCGCTGAGTTGGCACATCACCGCGTCTAATTGACGTTCGTCGATCTTGCCACGGCCGATGCCGGACTGGTTGCTCACCCCGATCAGGAGGAATCCCGCATCCCGGGCGCGCCGCAATGCTGCCGGGCCGCCGGGAATCAGTGCCACCTGCTCGGGGTCACTCAAGTAGTGCCGCTCTTCGATCAGGCAGCCGTCGCGGTCGAGAAAGAGCGCCGGACGAGCCGGACCGGGGGCTGCCGACTCGTCGTCGGTGGTAACGCGCCGGTCTGGCGGCAGCCATAGACTCACCACCGCGCCTCCCGGTGATCGGCCTCAGCAGCGGCGGCTCCCGGCGAGGGCGCCACCGCACCGTCGGCGGCGATTAGCGCACGCAGACGGGCCAGGACCTGGGCACCGTCGACGCTATCGAGACAAAAATGCGGTTCGGGACAGCGTTTGCGGTAACACGGTTGGCAGTCAAATCCCACCGCAGTGATCGCGGTGGCGCGCGGTCCGCGGGGCGCGGTCCAGGCAGGATTCGAGGAACCGAACAGTCCGACGGTCGCCACCGATAAAGCGGCCGCCAGGTGCATCAGGCCGCTGTCGTTACCGACGAAAGCGGTGGACGTTTTCAACAGGGCGACGACCGCACGGAGATCGGTCCGACCGACCAGATCGACCACGCCGGCCGCGCCGGAGAGCGTCGTACGCCACGGAAGATCTAGACGGCGTCGCAACCCGCCCACGAAATCGCTGGCCGTAGCATCGCCCAGCAGTACGACACGGACCGCTGCTTCCGTCACCGCCGCACTCACGAATTCGACGACCCGTTCAACCGGCCAGACTTTCGCTTCTCCGTAGGTCGTGCCCGGAGCGAGGATCCAGATCGGCGGTCCCTCTCCCGGATCAGCCGCCGTGATCGCGGCGCAGCCCGGCAGAGACGGCAAATACCGCTCGCTATTGATCCGTGAGGGTGGTGCCGCAACCTGCTGGCGATCGTTGCTCTGGGCGAGACGGGCCAACAGGACATCCCCGAGGTGCATCATCTCTCCGCTGTAATGCCGCTGCCCCCGTGGATAAGGAACCAGGCCCGGATCGAGCAACCAGCCCCGCGCATCTGTACGGTAACCGCAGCGCAACGGAATCCCGGCCAGCCGGGCAGCCACCGCAACGTGCAAGGAAGGCGGACAGATCACGACGGCGTCGTAGCCGCCTGCCCGCCAGTCGGCGGCCAGTTTCGGTAGCCCGCGGAATCCGGCGTGCCGGCCGACACGCTCGACCGACATCAGCGCATCGACGCGCGGGTCATCGACGAGTAACGGCAGCCAACGGCGTCTGACAGCCACAGTGACCGCAATGCCGCCGGCAACCTCCTGTCGCGCGGCCGCGAGCAGGGTCAACAGCGGCGTACTCATGACCAGGTCGCCAAGCCAGTTGGGTGCGATCACCAGAATTCGGTAAGGCTGTCTCGTCGGGAAGGTAGGTTCAATCATGATCCGGAGCCACGGCCGGCACTTCAGCCTCATCCTCCTCCACGCGCATCACGGTAACAGTCGCGTTGGAGCGGCCACCGGTAACGGCCTCGATCGCTGCCATGAGGGTTTCGATGTCGACGCGTTCGCCGCGGGTCACACGTACCACGCGGGCGCGTCCACTATCACCCGGGTCCCACTCGGCCGTATCCTCGGCGGTGAACAGTCCGATCGTCGGCACACCCTGAGCCACGGCGAAGTGGAATAGATCGGTATTGCCGGCGACGAACAGATCACACTGCGAGAGCAGCAGCACCGTTTCCAGAAGAGTGTCGCGGTGCAAGCCAGGCGGCACGTTGCCCAACTGCAGCTCGAATCGCTTCAACCGATCCTCGTTGGCGGGGTCGGCCAAGGGTAACACACGGCACGGCACCTGCGACTCGATCTGGCGCACGATGAAGTGAAGGTTTTGCTGGGCAATCCCCTTCCCGCACTTGCCTAGACCGGCATCGACACCGACGAGCAACTCGTGCTTCGCCGGCTTGTTGAAATGGATCAACTGCGCCGTTTGCCGCAACCGATCCTCCGGTAGCGGCCAGCCCGGACGTAGATCATCGGTCGGCAGTCCCAAAAACGGCGCCAAGTAGGCCGGCCGATCACCCCGGTAGCGCGAATCGTTGGCCGGCGGCGTGACCTCGCAGTTGATGCCCGGCCAAGACTTGCCGTCACCCGGACCACAGCGCAGCGCAGCGCCGCTGGCCAGCGCCGCCAGCTCGAACGTCGATTGGCGCTCGAGTGCCATGACCAACGCCACGTCGTAACCGGTCTTACCCAGGCTACGCAGCAGCGAACCGTAGGCCGGCCGCCACGGATGCAGCTGCGACTGGTTATAGACCAAGCACTGGCGCGCCAGGCCACTCGGCACCACCAGCGGTGCGTGGCTCTCCGGCAGCAAGAAATCGATGCGCGAGCCCGGATACCGGCGCCGGATCGCATCAATCAACGGGATGTGGAAGAGCAAATCGGTCAGGTCGCCAGCGTCGATGGCCAGGATCCGGGCACGGTTGCTCACCGCTCCGGGTAACGCAAAAGAGGCTCCGCGAGCTTTACGAAAGAAAGGCCGCAGGAAATTGGTCATCATGCCGTTACCGCTCACACTGCCTCCAGCTACCGCGATAAGACATCCGGGAAGATCGTGTTCCAGACGTCGTCCACGTGGGCAACAGGCACGAATTCGATCTCTTCGCGTACTTCATCCGGAATATCCTCCAGATCGACTTCGTTGGCCTGCGGAATGATAATCCGGTCGATCCCCGCCCGGTGCGCAGCTAGAACTTTTTCGAGTAGGCCACCGATGGGCAGAACCTGGCCAGTCAGGGTGATTTCACCCGTCATGGCTGTCTTGCGGTCGATCGCCTTGTCGATCAGCAGTGAAAGCAAGACCGAGGCCATCGCGATGCCGGCGCTCGGGCCGTCCTTGGGGATCGCTCCGGCCGGCAGGTGAATGTGCACGTCGCGTTTGGTGAAGAAATTTCGATAATCGTCACGCTCGCCGAAACGGTTGCGCAAATAGCTGTAAGCAGCCACTGCTGATTCCTGCATGACGCTGCCGAGCTGGCCGGTCAAACGAAGCTGGCCGTTGCCACCGGGCATCGTGACACCCTCGATGTAGAGGATCTTGCCGCCGACCATCGTCCACGCCAGACCGGTGGCGACCCCGACCTTCGCTCTCTTGCGCAACCGGTCGCCGCTATAGCTCGGTGACCCCAGGTAGTCCACCAGATTCCGCGCGGTGATCGAGTGGCGTTTGCGCTTGCGGCCAGCCACGGCGCGGGCAACCTTGCGGCAGACACTGCCGATGGTCCGTTCGAGGTTACGGACACCGGCCTCACGCGTGTATGCCTCGATGATTTTCATCAATCCGGCGTCGGTGAACCGGATTTGCTTGCGGGTCAGACCGTTGCCTTCGATCTGGCGCGGCATCAGGTAGCGCTTGGCGATCTGGAGCTTTTCGAGGTTGGTGTAACCGGGTAGCTGGATGACCTCCATGCGGTCCAGAAGCGGGCGCGGTACAGTATCAAGCATGTTGGCCGTCGTGATGAACATCACGCCCGAGAGATCGAACGGCAGCGTCAAGTAGTGATCGGTGAAGGAGCTGTTCTGCTCCGGGTCGAGGACCTCGAGTAGCGCACTGGCCGGATCACCGCGGAAGTCCTGCCCCAGCTTGTCGATCTCGTCCAGCATGAACACCGGGTTGTTGGTTCCGCACTCCTTGATGCCGGCAATGATCCGGCCCGGCATCGCCCCGACATAGGTACGCCGATGCCCGCGGATCTCCGCTTCGTCGCGCATGCCACCGAGCGAGAAACGGAAAAACTCGCGCCCGATCGCGTCGGCGACGCTACGACCGAGCGAGGTCTTACCGACACCGGGCGGGCCGACGAGGCAGAGGATGGGACCGTGATGGTCCGGCTTCAGCTTGCGCACCGCCAGGTACTCTAGGATGCGTTCCTTGACGTCCTCGAGTCCGTAGTGGTCGCGTTCGAGGATCTCCTCTGCGCGTTTCAAATCGAGCTTGTCGTCGCTCGAAACGTTCCAGGGCAACTCGAGCAGCCAATCGAGGTAGGTCTTGCTGACCGTGTATTCGCTCGCTCCGGGGGACATGCGCGAGAGGCGGTCGTACTCGCGTTCGGCGGCAGCGCGGACCTTCTCGGGTAGGTCGGCTTGAGCAATCGTCTCTCTCAGATCGTCGAGTTCGACCGACCCTTCGTCCGCCTCACCCAGTTCGCGTTGGATCGCCTTGAGCTGCTGACGGAGGTAGTACTCGCGCTGGTCTTTGTCGATGGACTTACGCACCGACGTCTGCAGTTGCTGTCCCAACTCCAAGACGTCGAGTTCACGCATGACGATTTTTGTGAGGATCTGCAGCCGTTTGCGTGGCGACGTCTCCTCGAGGATCTCCTGCTTCTCCGCCACGTCGATATCGAGGTTCGTCGCGATCAGGTCGGCGAGCCGCCCCGCGTCGTCGATATTCAACACGACGACCTTCAGTTCGTCGGATAGGTTTTCACTCGCGTCGATGATCTTCAGGAAGTTATTGGCGACTCCGCGCATGTAAGCGAGTGTGCGCGAATCCTCCTGCACCTTTTCCTCGAGCGTCTCCGCCCGTGCGCGCAGATACGGTTCGGTGGCGATGATCTCGGTGATCCGGCAGCGGGCAATGCCCTGGCCGAGCAAACGCATACTGCCATCCGGAAAACGCAACATCTTCTGGATCTTGACCGCCGTTCCGACCTGATAAACGAGATCCTCGTCCGGGATCTCGTCCTGCTCGTCGTCCTCCGTATCGGTCTCGCGTTGGGTAAACGCGCCGAGGATCTTGTCGCCGGCGAGACAGTCGTCGGCGAGCTGGATCAGTTTCTCGTCGGTCAGAACCAACGGCACCATCATGTACGGAAAGATGACCGCATCGCTAATCGGCAGGATCGCCAGTTCCTGAGGAACGGGAGCCTCGTCGATCTCCTCGGTGTCGAAATTTTCTCGGTCGTTTTCTGGCATTGCGAGCCAGCTCCTTCCGCGCTATCCCCTTAGCTGCAACAGTGGTTGACCAGCGCCGATCTCAGCGATCGACGGTGATCTGATGGCGGCCCGCGCCACCGCCAGTACCCTTGTCGAAAGTCACGTAGAGAAATCCGTTCCGGTACCGGGCAACGGCGCTCAACTGATCGACCCCCACCAGGATCGGTACGTGCCGTACGAACGGTCCGACATTGATCTCCATCTTGTAAAAATGCTTCTTGCCGTGCGAAGCGGTGTCTTGCCGAACGCCACGCACGATCAGATTTTCGCCGTCGGTCAACACTTCGATCTGGGCCGGGTCCATGCCGGCAAGATCCATCTGCACGACGAAAGAGTCCTCGGTCTCGTAAGCGTCGGTGGCCGGTCGCCAGGCGAGGTCCGCCTCGCTGGGTACCGTCACGCCGCGGCGTCCGTAGGAGGTCACCAAGATCTCGAAGATGTCCCCCAGGTCACCCATGCCGTCGGGTTTCTTCATGCTCTCGGTCTCCTTTGCCCTGCTGGCCCGCTCCGGCACCCGCACATCATATGCATGCTAACCAGCTACTCCGGTACCGTCAACCGGTGGTGGTGGTGGATCAAAACCGACGCAGGACACCGATCACGACACCCTGAATCCGTACGCGTTGCTCGGGCACCGCCAGTGTCTCGACTTCCGGATTGGCCGGTACCAAATGGATGATCGCGCCGCGGCGCTGGTACTGTTTGACCGTGACCGCGTCGCCGTCGATCAAGGCGATGACCATTTCTCCGTTGCGCGCCACGTCGCGCGCCTCGATCACCAGTACGTCGCCGTCTTGAATCTGCTCGCCGATCATCGAATCACCACTCACCCGCAAGGCGTAGGTCCGGCCGCGTCCGAGCCAACCGTCGGGCAGATCGATTTCTTCCGTCGTGACGAGTGCCTCGATGGGACAGCCGGCAGCGACGGTACCCATCAGCGGGATCCGGCAGCCTGCACCCGGCCGCTGCCTCGGCATCACCTCCAGATCACGGCTGGCATTCTTACGACCGCGTCGGAGATAACCTTTCTCGATCAGATTGCTGACGTGCTTGTGCACTGTAGCCACCGACGAGAGAGAAAACCGACGTCCGATCTCCTGCAGCGTCGGCGCGTAGCCGTGGGCACCAATGTAGTCGGCGATGTAGGCAAGAATCTCAGCTTGCCGCGGAGTCATGGGCATCGAATGCCTCCCGTTTCCGAGTCGGTACGAGTTACTTTCCCTCAGGCTAGACAAAAACATGGCGAAAGTCCAGCATGATCGGCAGGTGGTTTTACCTATCCGGCCCGCCCGGAGGCCGCTCGGGACGCCGAGGTCCGTCCCGTAACATACATTCGACCTCTGCTAGCACCGGTAGCGCACGGCGGCCACCCCAATCCCGGCATTTCAAAGCGGCGACCGCACTGCCGAAGGTCAGGCTCTCGAGCCAACCGCGCTGCTCCGCTCGCGCCCAGGCATAGCCGGCGTGGAAAGCGTCGCCGGCGCCGGTGGTATCCTTGACCGCCACCGCGAAGGCCGGCACGTGGACGACCCGGTCGTCCACCAGCGCCAGAGTTCCTGCCTGACCAAAGGTCATTGCCACACGCATCGGACCGAGATCGCGCAACGCGCGCAACGCAGCGGCCGGCTGCGAACATCCCGTCAACTCCGGTGCAAAGACGGACGATGAGATCACGTCGGTACAGTGCCGTACCAGCGTGCGCATCCCCTCGCGTACCGAGCCGGCGTCCAGCACGACGGGTAAACCGCGCCGCCGAGC
>JAUVBS010000091.1 GCA_030591105.1 bacterium
GAACTGCCGGGTGTGGTCGGGGTCCCGGACGACCTCGGTGCGCGGCTAGTTTTCTTCACCGCAGCGGTGACCTGGGCCGGTGATACCTCGGCCTACGTTTTCGGTGTTGCTTTCGGCCGGCACAAGTTGATACCGCGAGTGAGCCCCGGTAAGACCGTAGAGGGGGCGATCGGGGCGGTGATCGGTGCCGCGGCGATGGGTCTACTTTGCGCGAACACTTTCGCCGATTTCGTCACGCCGCTGGCCGGTGTGAGCCTGGGATTGGTCGCGGGTGTTTTCGGTATGCTCGGCGATCTGGTCGAATCGCTTCTGAAGCGTGATGTCGGGATCAAGGATTCGGCAAAGCTGATCCCCGGACACGGTGGCATACTCGATCGTTTCGACTCGCTACTATTCACCGCGCCGATTCTGTTCTACTACTTTCGCTTCTTCATCGTCTGATCGGTGGAGGCGGAAAGGCTCAGCTGATGACGCCGGACGCCTCAGACAGCCTCCGTGGCCGGCCGCTGTACCCGTGTGGTCAGCCGTTGCGCCAGCTGCCGCGACCGGCCGCTCTGGTCGTGCTCGGTGCGACCGGTTCGATCGGGCGACAGACCCTCGAGCTGGTGACGCGATTCCCCGATCACTGGGAAGTTGTCGCCGTAGCGGTCCGTAGCCGCGTGGCTGAGCTGACCGATTTGCTGACCCACTTGGCGCAGATTCAACCGACGGCCAAACCACCGTTGGTAGCGGTCACCGATGAGGCGGCACACGCGAAAGCCGCTGTACGTGGCGATCTGGGCGGGCGTTTGCTGCCAGCGGGTGCGGCGGCGCTCGTCGCGGCGGTCACGGCGCCGGAACACGTCGACTGCGTGGTCAACGGCGTGGTCGGTGCTGTCGGCCTGGCGCCGACGATCGCGGCCGCGGAGCGCGGCGTGCGTATCGCCCTGGCCAACAAGGAATCGCTGGTGGTCGGCGGTGAGCTGGTGCGCGCGGCGGTGAGGTCAGGTGGCGCGGAGCTGCTCCCCGTCGATTCCGAGCATTCAGCCATCGCCCAGTGTCTGTCGGGCCGACAGCCGGAGGAGATCGAGAAACTGGTGCTAACTGCCTCGGGCGGACCGTTCCGCACCATGCCTGCCGAAAAATTGCGCGAGGTGACTGTCCAGGAAGTGCTCGCGCACCCGACTTGGAACATGGGGCCCAAAATCACTGTTGACTCGGCTACCCTGATGAACAAGGGGCTCGAGGTGATCGAGGCGCACCATCTTTTCGGTGTTCCCTACCGGGACATCGATGTCGTGGTGCACCCCGGCTCGTACGTCCACTCCTGCGTCACATTTCGTGACGGAGCGGTGATGGCCCAGCTCGGCAGTCCCGACATGCGTGTACCGCTAATGTACGCCATGGCCGGCGAAAAGCGTTGGCCGCTGGCGGCCGAGCGCCTAGACTTGCTGCGGATCGGAACGCTCTGTTTCGAGCCTCCTGATCTGGAACGATTTGTCTGTCTGCGCCTCGCGCGCGAGGCGGGTGAAGCAGGTGGTACCGCGCCGATCGTTCTGAACGCGGCCAATGAGGTGGCGGTTGCTGCACTGTTGGAAGGGCGGCTGCGGTACGTCGATATCGCCTCGGTTATTGCTAGCACCCTGGCAGCGATGCCGCAGGGGTCCGTAGCCAGTGTCACCGAGGCGTTGGCCATCGACGCGGCAGCGCGCCGCGAAGCGGAAGCCTCGCTTATACGGCTTGTACGAAACGCAACTTAAACCACACGGGCTGTGTGGTTTCGAGGTGAGATTTGAACAGCAATCTAATCATAGCTCTATTCGCTTTTGGGTTCACCCTCGGTCTGGTGGTGATCGTCCACGAGCTGGGCCATTTCCTGTTCTGCAAGCTCTTCGGTGTCTACGTCAAGACGTTCTCCATCGGTATCGGGCCGAAGGTTCTACGTAAGCGCATCGGGGAAACCGAGTACGTGCTTTCGCTGATCCCATTCGGTGGCTATGTGAAAATGGCCGGCGAAGGCGTGATGGAAGAGATCCAAGATGCCGGTACCTGGGAGGAGCGCAAGTACCCGCTGGGTACGGAGGAAGGGAATCGTGAGGCGGCAGTTTCCGAGCGGCACATCCCGACCGAGCGTCACTTCAACGAGAAACCGGTTTGGCAGCGTCTTTTGATCTTCATCGCCGGTCCGGTGTTCAATCTCTTGCTCGCCTTCTTGGTTTACACCGGCATCATTCTCAACAGTGGCCTGCTCGAGATTCCGGTCACGCGGGTCGGTAAGGTCACTGCGGAGTCGCCTGCTGCAGCCGCCGGGTTCGAGGTCGGCGATCGCATCGAGACCGTCGGCAGGGAACCGGTGATGTACTGGGGGGATATCCAGGCAGGGCTGATCGAACCGAGCGAAATCGCGCACCGCCGCGGCGACCCTCTGCCGGTGACCGTTGCCGTGCTGCGCGGCGGCGAGCGACTCGAACTGCAGGTCGTGCCGCGTTTCGACGCGGACGCTGGTTACTGGGTGTTGGGTCTCGAACCGTGGGACACGGTGGTTGGGCTGGTTCAGAAGGGTGGTCCTGGCGATAAGCTCGGTTTAGAACCGGGAGACGAGATACTCGCGATCGACGGTTACGAGGTTACGTCGTTCAACGACATCGCGACGGTGATCAACCGCAACGGTGGCCGCGAAGTTGTGGTGAAGTGGCGGCGGGATGGTCAAGAGATCTCCGGCCGGGTCGTGCCACTCGAGGCGGAGATCTTACCCGACTCGACCATCGGGCGCATCTACATCGACCGGCAATATGTAGCCCGCGACGTGAACCTCGGTCAGGCGTTGTGGGTCGGCATGCGCGCGACCTGGGCGACCATGCAAGCGACGCTGAACGTGCTCTACCGGTTTGTCGGCGGCAAACTCGGGCTCGAGGCGGTCGGCGGTCCGATCCGCATCGGCCAAGTGGCGGGTGAGATGCTGCGCTGGAGCTTCGGGCACCTGATGCAGTTCATCGCCTTCTTTTCGGTGAACCTGTTTCTACTGAATCTGTTGCCGATCCCGGTGCTGGACGGTGGGCACGTGCTGTTCCTGATGTTCGAGGCGATACGCGGCAAACCGGCACCCGAACGGATGCAAGCGATCGCGACGCAGATGGGCCTGATTATCCTGCTGCTGTTTATGACGTTCGTGCTGGTCTTCGATGTCTGGAAGGTCACTGGCCATTGACATCGCTCCGGTCAGCGGGACGATCCTTCAGGTGGGTCCGAGGCGGGATCGGGTAACGGTTCTGCTAGTCGACGTGGCGACGGGGCGATGATCAAGCTGTCTTGTTCGGTGCGCAGGATGCGCGCCAGCAAGTCGTGGACCGCGGCGGCGCGGACCGGACCGACCGGCAAAAGGGTACGGGCGTCGGCGGCGGCGGAATCGCCCCACACCGCGGCCAGGGAGTCGAGTAGTGCGGTGCCGCGTTCCGGGTCGGCCAAGGCGACCGCTCGGGCGCGTTCGAGTTGCACGAAACGGGTTACGTAGCGTGTCTCACTCGGGCTGAGATCGTCGAGCGTCAGCGGTTGGGGATCGTGTTGGCAAGCGGTCAGTCCGGCCAACACGAAAGCGATCGAGGCGATCTGGATGACCCAGGCGATCCGAGGGATCCGAGGGATCCGGGCGATCTGGGTGATCTGGGCGACGTAGCGGTTCACGTAACTCCTCCGGTCGGCCGGCGCGGGGCGGTCTGCACCGCCATGCCTTCCGCATTCTTGCCGGCTCAGGGTAGCTGGTATCCGGTCCGCAGTGTCGTGATACCTAGCATCCAGGCCGGACTCAGGCAAGGGGCGAAGTCGTTGCGATCCGAGGGAGTTCCCGGATACTGGCCTGACTTCCTGCGAAGGCCGTGGTTAGCCTCGTTGGCGATGACCGCAGTTCTGATCGGGGCCTGCCCCGCAACCGTGCTGCTCGCCGACGAACTCGACTACGGTCTCGAACGCCACCGCCTGGCGCGGATCGATCTAACCGGTAACGAGACCTTCACCGACGATCAGCTCAAGGCGGTTCTGCGTATCGAGGAACCGGACTGGAAGCGTCCGCTCGCCATCCCCAAGTACGAACCGTACCTCATCGATACCCAGTTGCGGCTGATCGAAAGTTACTATCAACGACGCGGATTCCAACAGGTGGCGGTCGCGCTCGACTCGATCGCAGTTGTCGCTGACAAGGGGGATGTCATCTACATCTCGGTGGTCGAAGGGCGGCGCACCTGGATCGAGAAGGTGGAGTTCATCGGCCGCGGGACACTCACGGAGAGTGAATTGAGAGAGCAGGTGCGCCTGATCGAAGGCGAACCGGCGCCCATGGATCTGAACGATCTGGGGGCGGATATCTACGCCATGCGTTCGCTCTACTGGGATCGCGCCTTCCTCGACGTACATATCGCCTCGGCGATGACCGTCACCTCCGATGCCGCAGCAGATCGGCTCGCGGTGACCATCGTGTATACGATCGAGCCCGGCCCCGCCTACACCATCGGCGCCATCGACATTTTCGGTAACGATCAGACCCGCCTCGATCTGATCACCCGCGAGTTGCAGGTCCGCGAGGGTGGGCTGTTCGCGTGGGGCGATGTGGAGAATTCGCGGCGGCGGCTGCTGGAGACGTCGCTTTTTCGCGACGTGGTGATGGTGCCGACCGATCGCGACAGTACGCGCGGTACGGCAGGTTTACGGGTGCTGGTCATCGAACGCAAACCGGCGTTCTACGAGGTCGGCCTGGGGATTGGCAGCCGTGAAAGGATCCGACTGTCGGCCGCGTGGGGCCACAACAATCTTTGGGGTACCGGACGTCGTCTCTATCTGCGCGGCAAGCTGTTCTGGAACGTCGAGCCGATTCTGGGCCGGAGACGGTCCTTCAGCGAGGGCGAAATCAACTACCGTGTCGAGGCTCTTTACGTCAATCCGCACCTGCGGGGTAGCGATTTCCGCCTCGATCTGAGCAGTTTCATCAAACGGCAAACGCGCGGTGAATCGGCCCTGATCCTGAACACCTACGCGGTGGCCATCGGCACCGGCCGGCGCTACGGGTTGCGCTGGGATCACCGCATCGGTATCCAATTCAAGGAGAACCAGCCGGAACTCCACCCGCTGGCGCCGCCGGACCTGAGAGAGCGTTACGAACAGGCCGACATCACGGATACGCGTACCAACTCTTTGATCTATTCGGTTCTGCACGATCGACGGGACGACCCGTTCCAGCCCCAGGGCGGTTCCATGGCTTCGACAGAATTTCAACTCGCCGCCGACGTGCTCGGCGGTGACAACAGTTTTTTCAAGTGGTGGGGCGCCTGGCACAAATACTCACGGTCCCCTCTCGGCGGAGTGTTGGCCTACCGTGTCCGGCTGGGTGTGGCGGTACCCTACGGCAGTTCCGCGGCCAAGGGACCGGACGGTGTACCGTACGACGACCGTTTCTTCGCCGGCGGTGCGAGCAGTGTGCGCGGCTACCGGGAAAATATCCTCGGCCCCCAGATCCAGGATCAGAAAGAACTCGACGAACTGGAGTTCGGATCGGGTGTGCCACTGGCCGACAACCCCGCCCGCGGCGGTAACTGGCAGCTGATCGCCAACGTCGAGTGGCGGTTCCCGTTGCCGCTGCTATCGCGTTGGAACCTGGCGGGCGTCTTGTTTTTCGATAGTGGTAACGTGTGGGCCGAAGCGAAGGATATCCAGTTAAAGGCATTCCGACTCCGTTCTTACCCCGGCCCACCTGGCGACCCCAACTCGACGAAGTTGTGGGACTATCGTTACAGCGTCGGGCCGGGTGTACGGTTGGACACCCCTTTCGGACCGTTCCGATTGGATGTAGGATTTCCCTTGAAGAGGGCGGCATACTTCTCGCTCGACGTGAGGATTGAAGACCCGAAAGTGGTGTATCACTTCTCGCTCGGCTATCCGTTCTAAGGAGGTTTGCGGGCGTGCTGGTGCGGACGGCAAGAATTACGGTAGTGATCGCCTGGGTCCTGGTCCTCGGCGTGGTGGCTTATCTTGCCACACACACGCGCGTCACCGCGCCGTTTTTGTCGCGTCTGGTCAGCCGCCATTTTCTGCAACAAGTCGACGGCCGGCTGCGCCTCGGCGACTATCGCCTCCGCCCGCTGCACGGAGTGGATCTCTACGGTGTCGCGATCACGTTACGCACCCGCGGCGGCGGACTGACGGTGATCAATGTCGATACCCTGGAGATCGATTTCAAGCTGACGGAGGTCATCGGACGCGCGAAACGGTTACGCCGTCTCGAGCTGATCGATACCTCGACTTATGTGCTGGTTGGTGCGCAGGAAACCAAGCGCCCGTCCCGGGACTGGTCCCAACTGCGTTTTCCCGACGTGCGGTTGGACCAGGTGATCGTCACCGGCGCCGAGCTCGAAGTTTCTGGTCCGGACGGCGCGTTACGCGAGCGAATATCGCGGTTGGATTGGCACGGCAAAGTCGTCGCCGCCGATTCGCTGTGGGTGCTTACCCGCGACGGCGCCGTGGCGTGGGACACACATCAGAGCCGTTTGACCGCCTTGAGCGGTGAGGTGGTCGTGGACGGCCGATCGGTTCGCTCACCTCGGCTGAGGGGCCGATTCAACGACCACGCTGTGACCGTTGGTGGCCGACGGCGGTGGGACGGACATATTGAACTGTCTGTTGAAGTAGATAGCGTAAGTATCGAAGAAATATCAAACTTAATCGGCATTGGCATCGGAGTTAGTGCCGCCGGTGCGGCGGCTGGCGACATCGTTGTGGCCGAAGACGGTGTTCATCTCGATCTCGGTTTCACCGGTGAACTAGAGGGCTACGACCTCGAGGGGGCGACCGTACACGGCATCGTGACCTCGACCCAGGTGCGCCTCGATCAGGTAGCCGGCGTGATCAACGGGACGCACTTCGACGGCCAGGCGTGGTTCGAGATCGCCGATCCCAGTGCGCTGGTCTTCGACCTCGCGGGGGAGGTCGAAGGTGTCGATGTCTCGCGCGGGCTCGTGCCCGGGGATACGGAGCTGCCGGTCACTGGTGGCCACGGCTACGTAACTGTCCATCACGAGGCGCGCGGCGATGTGACCCGGGTTACCGGCGATCTACGGGACGGATTCGTCGACGTGTTACCGTTCGACACCTGCCGCCTCGAGGTGGCGGTCGATAGCACCGGCTTGAGCTTCGACCGGTTCGACCTGTCCTATGGCAGCCTCGACGCGAGCCTGGTCGGCAGTGCGGACACGAGCGACTACTTCATCGGTGATTTGCAGTTGACGGTGACCGATCTGGCCGACCTGCCGTCGCAGTGGGGTTGGCCCCGCCTCGGTGGTCGGCTGATCGGACAGGGGACGGTCCGCGGACATCAACCGGATCTGGATTTGACCGGTTGGGCCCGGCTGGAGGATTTGCAGCTCGACTTGCTGGGAGCTGGTGAGGCCGTGGCGACGGTGGTGATCGAGGACGTGCTCGGCGAACAGGTGGTGACCGCGGGCATAGACGGCGACGGTTTCAGCGTAGGGGGCGTGCC
>JAUVBS010000491.1 GCA_030591105.1 bacterium
CGCCGCGGTCTGTTCCCACGGCCAGAACGACCGCGGCATCGCCGCCGACGGCCGCATGTTCACGACGATCAAGGACCTGTTGTTCTTGTTCAACGCCAACAGCTGGTACGAGCAAAATTTCAACACGGTGAAGTACTATATCGAGCTGATGGCGCTCGATCCCACGCTGGCCACGACGGGCGAAACGCACCTGTTGAGTGCCGACCGACCGCTCCGTGATATCGTCTACCCGGGTAGCAGCGTACTCGTGCGATACACGACCGCCGGTGGCGCCGGGAGAGAGACGATCAAGCTCGCGAGCGGTCCGTCACTGGTCACCGCGGCGGGTTTCGAACTGCCGCAGCTAGCGGATCCTGATCAACCCGGTCCCGACTGGCATTACAATCCGCTGACGCAGTTGCTGACTGTGGATCATCCGGACAGTCCCGTGGTGATAACGACCGCAGCGACCGGCGTCGCGCCGGCCGGCACCTCACCGTCTTTGGCCACGCTTTCGCGTCCCGGTACCGAGCGGCCTCGCATGACGTTCGTGCTCGAGAGGCCTTCGCGCGTGACGCTCGACGTGATCGATTTGCGCGGGCGCCTCGTGCAGCGGTTGATCGCCGGCGAGCAGTATCTGGCGGGCCGATACGAAGCCGAGTGGAACGGCCGCGACACCGCCGGCCGTCACGCGCCGAGCGGGCTCTACTTCGCGCGGTTGGAAACTGCTTCGGGAATTGCTGCCGTCAAGTTGCTGATCGCACACTGAGCACACTGCGCACGGACTCGCCACGGAGAGGACCGTGATAACGAGTTCCGGTCATCAGCCACCTCCTGCATCGTCTTCCGAACGCTCGAACTGCCAGGCGCGATCCGGTTGCCCTTGGGGCGGAGCTGTCCACGGCCGGCAGTAGTAGTTCAGCGCCCGCGCCGGCGGTCGGCCGTGCGCCATGACCTCGTCCTTGGCAAAGTCGAGCTCACCGTAGGTCTTGCGGCCGTCGCGGCCGACCGAGATCCCTACTCCGACGAGCCGCCCATTGACCCGACCGAAGGCGAAGCCAACAGTCCAAGCGTCGTCGAGAGCCTTCCCGAGCAGGGCATCCAACCAGCCGTCGGCATCGAGAACCAGGTAGCCGGCGTCGATACGCACCGTGATCAACCCGGCCGTCGTGAACAGCCGCTCTCTCCCGTCGATGGTGAACGCGAGATCGGGACTGCCGAGATGCCATTCGCTCAGGATCACCTCGTGCGAGAAGAGTAGCGACCCGGGATGGTAACCGAGGATACTGTACGGCATGGGCACCGTGAACGCCTCGGTCAGCTCGATGCGCCAGACACGCTCGACGACCGATCCGGCGCGTCGCTCGCGTTCGGCGCCCACAGCCACGCGCCGCTCGACATTGACCATCCTTGCCAACGGCAAGCGGGTTGGTTCCCCGCTCGCGGCGATGTACCGATCCAGATCGGTACGGGTCCAGACACCGAGCGAATCGGTCGCGATCAAACCGAGCGCGAAGCGGAAAAACGGCTCACGCATCTCCGCGGCGTTGATCAGGCCGGTTGCCGACAGACCGGTCACCGGTCGCCCGCCAGCACTGTCGGCCGCGGCTACCGGCGCGGACAGGGCTAAAGGCGCAGACTGGGTTCCCGGCGCAGACTGGACTCCCGACGCGGACAGATCGCCCGGCGACGCGGCCGGTACCGGCAGCAGGGCGCAGACCACAAGAACTGTCGCCAGGAAAGTTACAAGTCGTACGAATGCCGCGCTCCGAAGGGCGGCCCAGCTCATCATTCGTCGCTACCGGGCTGTAAGAACGCGCGGTGGATACGGATCTCTTCGGTCAATTCAGGGTGGAAAGCCATCGCGAGGATCTGGCCTTGCTGGACGATGACCGGTTCGCCTTCGCGTTCGGCCAGCACCTCGACCCCGTCGCCATGCGCGACGATACGCGGTGCGCGGAGGAACACCGCCACCAACGGGTCGCGCGAACCGTCGAGCCGGTCGATCGCAATAGTCTCGGTGAACGAGTCGATCTGGCGGCCATAGCCGTTGC
>JAUVBS010000268.1 GCA_030591105.1 bacterium
ACCGACGTAACTGTGTAAGCCGCGTCGCTCCCAGGTGTCGTTGACCGTATCGAAGGAGGGGTCGTCCACATGCCAAGCCGTCAGGAACAGCGCTCCCTGGGGGCGGGTCCATTGGCGCAAACGATGAATGAGACTGGCGCCGTCGCGCCGGCTGAGGGTCTGCAGCAACCCGAAACAGAGTAGCGCATCGAACGGCTCGTCGGGAACGTAGTCGAAAAAACTGCCCTGCCAAAGATCGATGTCCAGGCCTTCACTCGCGGCTGAGTCGCGGACCTGCTCGAGACCGGCCGCGCTCGTATCGATGCCGGCCACCTGGCAGCCGCGGCGCGCCAGCGGTATGGCGTTACGACCTTGGCCGATCCCGACGTCGAGAACGCGGCAGCCGGCCGGCAGCAGTTCGCCATACTCTTCGCACAGCGGGGAAGCCTCGGCGCCGAAGTAGTCGGCGTGATCGGTGTAGACACGGTCCATCGCTTCAGACATCGTTCCCTCCTCGATCGACCGGGGCGCGGGCGGGTGGCAAAGCACGAACCGGCGCCTTGACCATTGCACACGTCGGCGCAAACCATTATTAATCGGACACCATGCGGAAACTCTACCTACATGGTCCGATCTATTTGCTGCTGATCGTCATTACCTTCGCCACGTTCTGGCGGTTGATGACGACTCCGCTCTGGAATCCACTCGATTTCCTCATCATCCGCGAAGCCCATGTGCTGAGCCAGAACCCCTTGGCCATGTTCGGACACCTGGGCGCCTACTTTAGTCAGCCGCTGCTGCAACTGGCATTCCTGCTCGAATACCGCGCGTTCGGCGTCGCGCCGGGCGGTTACATCGGTGTGAATCTACTGGTACACGCCACCAACGCCTTCCTCGTCTACATGCTCGTCAATATGCTGTTCCCCCGCGAGCGCATCGCCTTGATCGCCGCGATCCTGTTCACGATGACCGTCGGCAGCTACGGCAAGGTGCTCACGAGCGTCTATCAGCTGGAATCGCTGCTGCTGGCATTCTTCCACCTGCTCGTACTCTACCTGTTCATCCGTAACGATTTTCGCGACAAAGGGCGCCTGAAGTCACCCTATTTTCTCCTGGGCCTGGCCGTTTTCGTACTCTCGGGTCTGACCAAGGCCTCGACCTTCTCGCTGCTGGGGTGTCTGCTGGCCTACAACATCTTCTTTCACTCGCGGCGAGACGGCCGGCCCATCGTCAGCAAGAATCTCTTGATCTTCGTCGCGGTGGGAATCCTTTTTTATCTGGCCCAGAGCAATTGGGGATACCGCCATCCGACGGTCATCGACCCGGCGAGCGACCCCCTGCATTTCACGCTGCTTTCCTTCAAGAACATCTTCCGTTACTTGAACCTGATGTTTTTCCCCATGCAGAGCAGCCCGATCCTCAAGGAAGCCGATGCGTGGGTCATCTGGATCTATAACTGGCGGACGGTGATTCGCCTGATGCTGACCCTCGCGATCCTATCGTACTCGTTCTTCGGTTTCGTATTCGGCGGCAGCGCGGTGCGTTTCTTCATCGCCTGGACCTATATCACTCTGCTGCCGTTCACCGGCATATCGGCGACCGGCGGCTGGCTCAATCTGAACCACCTCTACCTGACTTCGCTCGGCTTCTGCGTGATCCTGGCTGCTGGAACGCGCGGGACCAGCCGGCTGCTCGAGCGTCGTCGCTGGCGTCGGTACATACCGTATCTGGTGCCGGTGTACTTCGTCGTGCTGGCGCTGGTGCTGACCTTCAAGCTCGACACCCAGCATCGCCGCATCGCCGCGACCGATCAGATCCGCCAGATGCACACCGAACTGGTCGACTGTTGCGGGCGGTAACGGCTTCGCCGCACCGCTCAACCACGCGCCTCAGCGGCACGCCTCGCCAGCAAGGTGCCGCCGCGGCGCCTCAGCCGCCCACCTCAGCCGCTAGCCTCGTCGGCCCGAATCGCGTGCTGTTTCAAGTCGGCCAGGTCGACGAATTCCAGGGCCGAGATGTGGGTCGCGGCCAGGTGCACCGGTGGCGCCACTCCCGCGGCGAACGCCTCGCGCCACCGCTCGACGCAAAGACACCAGCGGTCGCCGGGACTCAGCCCCGGGAAACCGAACTCCGGCCGCGGCGTCTGCAGATCGTTACCTCTTTGTTGCGAGAACGTCAAAAACGCACCGGTCACGCGTACGCAGACGATGTGCAGACCGAAATCCTCCGGACCGGTCACGCAGTTTCCGTCGCGGTAAAAGCCGGTCACCGGATCGAGCGCGCAGGGCTCCAACTCGGTGCCGATCACATTCAACGGCAAATTCATACGACCTCTTCCGTTGTCGCTTCGTTACGATCAGAAGCGCAGAACAGACCACACG
Organism: bacterium; assembly: GCA_030591105.1. Classification (GTDB taxonomy): domain Bacteria; phylum Krumholzibacteriota; class Krumholzibacteriia; order LZORAL124-64-63; family LZORAL124-64-63; genus JAUVBS01. Next base: position 2,361 of record JAUVBS010000268.1, read on the forward strand.
ATAGAAACAGATACCCGAATCCGCCCAGTGGGCAACACGGGTACCGGCGCGGGCAGTCGGTCGATTCCCTCAGACCGGATTGGTCTTTCTCGACCACGCAGCCTATCTTTGCGGTCCCTTATGATAGCGAGATCGAGTGCGCGACGACCTGCTCCCGGCGCGGAGCGGCACGCCAGGAGGAAGACCACCATGGCCAAGTATCAGATCGGCTGGATGCCCGGAGACGGTGTCGGTGTCGACGTGATGGACGCTGCCCGGATCGTGCTGGACAAGCTGGGTTTTGACGCGGAGTACGTACCCGGGGACATCGGTTGGGAACTGTGGCGCACCGAGGCCAACCCGTTGCCCGACCGCACCCTCGAGATGCTTCAGGGTGTCGATGCCGCACTCTTCGGTGCGATTACCAGCAAACCGAAGGAAGAGGCCGAGCAGGAACTGATCGACGAATTGCGGGGTAAGGGCCACGTCTATCGCAGCCCCATCGTGCGCTTGCGGCAGGAGTTCAACCTCAAGACGAACCTCCGCCCTTGCAAGGGTTATCCCGGCAATCCGCTGAACTTCCGCGACGGTCTCGACCTGGTGGTCTTCCGCCAGAACACCGAAGGTCTGTACATGGGGATCGAGTACCATCCGCTCCCGCAGGATCTGCGCGACCGCTTCAGTGAGTCGCACTCGGCCCAGATGAGTCGCATCGCCGACACCGCCAACGACGACATCGCGGTCAGCTGCCGCATCTTCACGCGGGCCGGCTGTCAGAACATCGTCCGCGACGCTTTCGAATACGCCCAGAAGTTCGGTTACAAGTCGGTCACGGTGGTCGAGAAACCCAACGTGATCCGCGAGACCAGCGGCCTGATGGTTCGCGAGGCTCGCAAGGTCGCCCGCGATTACCCCGGCATCGAACTGTGGGAGACCAACATCGATGCCATGTGCATGTGGCTGGTCAAGAACCCGCAGGACTACGGCGTGCTCGTGGCGAGCAACATGTTCGGCGACATCGTCAGCGACCTCTGCGCGCAACTGGTCGGCGGCCTCGGTTTCGCGTGTTCGGGCAACATCGGTGACGACGTGGCCATCTTCGAGCCGAGCCACGGTTCGGCCCCGAAGTACGTCGGCATGAACAAGGTCAACCCGATCGCGATGATCCTGTCGGCGAAGATGATGCTCGACTACCTGGGCGAGAAGGATATGGCCGAGCGTCTCGAAGCCGCCGTCGCAGCGGTCATCGCCGCAGGCCAGGTCCGCACCTACGACATGGGCGGCAGCGCCACGACGACGGAGATGGCAGAGGCGATTGCGGCCAAATGCTAGCGCGGCCAAATGCTAGCGCGGCGAAGTGCTAGAAGGTCCGGCCGGTTAATGCGACGCCGCCGGTGCGAAAGCGCCGGCGGCGTTGTCGTTCCCGAGAACAGGCTGTCACCGCTTACGCCGCTAGCGCTGCTTGCGCCGTGTAAACCGTAACCCCGACCAAATCGCGTCGACGGCGCAGATCTTGTAGTCGACCAGACCCGAGGCCAGACCGACCTCGCGCACGACCGGTTGCGTCAGGTCGGATTTTACGCCCGAGCTCTTTTTCGGCCAGCAGATCCACAGGCCACCTGGACCGGCTAGTTCACCCAGCCGAGCAATGCGCTGCTGCAGGTCACGGCGAGATCTCACAAACCAGATGACCAG
>JAUVBS010000523.1 GCA_030591105.1 bacterium
GCACCTGCCGCCGCACACTCTGCCGCTCGCGCCGCTGTTCGTTTTGCTTCTGATAGCCGCGGCCAGCACCGCGACGGCCCAGGACATTCGCGAGGCTGCGCGCAAGGCCGAAACCGACCGGCGGGCCGCCGAGACCGAGGCGCACCAGATCGAACAGCGCATCCTGGCCGACCGGGAGGCGCTGATCACAGCGGTTACCGAGGCCGAAAGCCGCCAACTCGCCCTCGAGAACGAGGTGGCTGACCTGCGCCGCCGCATCACCACCGGTCAGCAACAACACCAGGAGTTGGCAGAGCAGTGGTCCGTTCGCGAGCTGGGTTTTCGCGAGATCAGTGGTAACGTGCGTGTCGTTGCGCGCGACCTCGAATCGCTATTGAAGACCTCGCCGTTGAGCGCTGGCCATCCCGATCGTCTCTTGCGGTTGTCGCCACTACTGCGCAAGGGTTACTTCCCCGATATCGACGACATCAGCGGTATGGCCGACCTCTTCTTCGACGAGATCGAACGCAGCGGCCAGGTGAGCCGGCACACCGGCACGTTCGTCGGCCGCGACGGCGAGGAGACGACCGGCCAGATCTACCAGCTAGGCAAGTTCACCGCATTTTACATCGGCAGTGGTGAGGGCGTTGACGGTGGCAAGGACGGTGAGACCGGTAAGACCGGCGAGACCGGTTTTCTGACGTACTCGCCAGCGAGTCAAGAGTTGTTCGCCCTCTCCCGGCTGCCGTCGCGTAGCACACGTGGCAAGCTGCGCCGTTATGCCGCCGGCGAAGCCGAGACCGTGCCGGTCGATATCTCCGGCGGCGCCGCGCTACGCCAGGTCACACATCGCACGAGCTTTCTGGAACAACTGTACGCCGGTGGACCGATCGTCTGGCCGATTCTGGCCATCGCCCTGGGCGCACTGCTCATCGTCCTGTACAAGTTCTGGTTCCTGCACCGTGTGCACGGCAATACCGACCGCATCATGGGTAAAGTCAACGAGCTGGCGGCGCGGGGTGATTGGCAAGCGTGCGACGCGATCGTCGCCGAGCACACCGGTAAGAACTGGCCGGTTGTCCACGTGATCCGCGCCGGTCTGGACGCACGCGGAGAAACGCGGACGACCCTCGAGAGCGTCCTGCAGGAGTCGATCCTGCACGAATTGCCGCGGCTCAAACGCGGGCTGGCGCTACTGGCGGTGTTCGGGGCGGTGGCGCCGTTGCTCGGTTTGCTCGGCACCGTGACCGGGATGATCGAGACCTTCCGTGTGATCACCCTGCACGGTACCGGTGATCCGAAGCTCATGTCCGGCGGCATCAGCGAAGCGCTGATCACCACCGAGCTGGGCTTGGCTGTCGCGATCCCGATCATGCTCGTGCACACGCTGCTGTCGCGCCGTATCGATCACATCATCGGTGAGATGGAAGAACGCGCGGTCGCGCTGACCAACGTCGTGAGCAAGGGGCTGCATGGCGATGACTGACCAGGTCCAGGCAGCGCTGGAGTATCTGCGCCAGGGCGGCTGGGTGATGGTGCCGCTGGCGATCGTCTCGGTCGTCATGTGGACGTTGATCTTCGAAAGGTTGCGTAACTACCGCACCCTGGCGCGTCGCAACGTTCTGCGCGAAAGGTTGTGGCACGAATACGAGCGCGATCGCTATGGCCTGCC
>JAUVBS010000490.1 GCA_030591105.1 bacterium
ACCTCACGGTCTTCGAGCACCCCTTCATGAAGCTGTTGACTGATCTTGTCGCGGCTGCGCTGCCAGCGCTCCTGCCGCGCCGGATCGTCGGTACTGACAAGCGGCGGAAAGAGGATATCGATCAACCGCTCCTCAACCGCAGCCTCGATTTCCTGGCGTACATCCGCCTCTGCTTGCTGACGGACTACCGTGATGGCGTTCTCGAGCAGATCGCGGACCATGGCGTCGACATCGCGGCCGACGTACCCCTTCTCGGTGAACTTGGTCGCTTCGACTTTCAAGAAGGGGAGCCCGGCTATCTGCGACAGTCGCCGCGCAATCTCGGTCTTACCGACCCCGGTCGGACCGATCATGATGATGTTGTTGGGAACCACCTCGTGCCGAATTTCCTCGGGTACCTGCATCCGCCGCCAACGGTTGCGCAGTGCGATGGCGACCGCGCGCTTGGCCTTGTCCTGGCCGATGATATAGCGGTCCAGCAGGGCGACGATCTCGCGGCACGACCAGGCGGTCGCAAGACTAGGTTGTTTGATCCTCATGGCTACGCTCCGGGTCGTCAGCACCGTCAAAGGTCAGAACGGTGATATTGCGGTTGGAATAGATGCAGATATCTCCGGCGAGCTCGAGCGCTCGCTGGCAGACCTGCTCTGCGTCGAGCTCAGTATTCTGGACCAGAGCGCGTCCGGCAGCCAGCGCGTAACCGCCGCCCGATCCGATCGCCGCGAGGGAATCGTCGGACTCGATGATATCGCCGTTTCCCGATACGGTGAACATGTCGCTGCGGTCCATCACCACCATCATCGCCTCGAGTCGCCGTAGGATGCGATCGCTGCGCCACTCCTTGGCCAGCTCGACCGTGGCGCGGCGCAGATGTCCGCGGTAACGCTCGAGATGCCCCTCGAATTTCTCGAACAACGTGAAGGCATCGGCAGCCGAACCGGCGAATCCGACCAGCACCTGGCCGCCGAACAGTTTACGCACCTTGACCGCCCCGTGCTTCACAGCGGTCTCACCGAGGGTTACTTGGCCATCGCTGCCGATGGCGCCTCGGTCGTGACGCAGTACCCCCAGCACGGTGGTTGCGCGGATCTTCATTGTCGTTCCTTCCGGTCGGCGGATGGTGTTACGGCCGCCGCAGTTTCAATCTTTCCGCCGGGCGCGCGGGTGAGCCTTCAAGAATGCGTCGCGCAGCCGGGCCCGCGAAAGATGGGTGTAGATCTGGGTTGTCGCCAGGTGGCGGTGGCCCAGCAGTTCCTGCACGATGCGAATTCCGGCGCCGCCGTCGAGCAAATGCGTGGCGAAACTGTGGCGCAGGGTGTGGGGTGAAACCCCGCTCAGACCGACGAGTTTCCGACCATAATGTTCCAGACGCTGCTGCACCGTGCGGTGGGCGATACGCTTGCCGACACGCCCCTCGAACAACGGCTTTCCGACCAGGTTCCGTGGCAAGATACCATCTTGTAAGTCGCGCCAGTCGGTTGGTGCGAGGCGCGCGGCCAGGTACGCGCGCAACGCCTGGTCCGCACAGCCGAGCAACGGCAACAACCGTTCGCGATTTCCCTTGCCGAGCACGCGTAAGCGTCCCTCGCTGAGGTCGATGTCGTCGTAGTCCAGACCGGTCAGCTCGGCCAAGCGCAGGCCAGCACCGTAGATCAATTCGAGCATGGCGAGGTCGCGGCGTCCACGCGGCGTGGTGATATCCGGTAACGCGAGGAGACGTTCGACCAGTTGTTCGTTCAAATCTCGCGGCAACCGCCGTTCGCGGCCGCCTCGCCCCTCGGTCAGATTCGCCGGTACCTCGGTAACCACGCCGGACAGCTGCAAAAACCGATACAATGCGCGAATACTTGCCAGATGCCGCGCCACGGTGGCCCGGCTACGTCCGTCCCGGCGCAATTTCGCCAGGTGCGCTCTGACCAGCAGGCGTTGACCCGAAAGCCGCCGCAGGTCGACTGACCGCGCGTTCGCCGGCAACACACCCATCTTCACGGCTGTCGCCAAAAAGCCGGTCAAATCGTGACGGTATGCGGAAACCGTGCGCGG
>JAUVBS010000483.1 GCA_030591105.1 bacterium
CAGCAGTGAACCGTGCCGTTATTTCAAGAGCAACATCTTGCTCGTGAGCGTCTTCCCTGGTGCCACCATCCGATAGAAGTAAGTCCCGCTCGACACCTGACGACCGTGGTCGTCGCGCCCGGTCCAGGTCACCGTATGGTGACCGGCCGCTACCTGGCGGTCGATCAGCGTCGTGATGCGCTGGCCGCGGAGGTCGAAGACCGCGAGCTGGATCTGCTGAGCGACGGGGACCGAGAACCTGATGGTCGTCATCGGATTGAACGGGTTCGGGAAGTTACCGTCGAGCGAGAGGACTGCCGGTAGCTCAGCTTCGTCGCCGACCGCCGTCGCGCCGCCACCAATGTAACTGAAGCGCAGGCACCACTCGTTGAGCGTGCCGGCGTCCCACGGCCCGGCGTCGACCAGATGCAACCGCCAAGTGCCTTGCGCCTCTTCACCGATGAAGGCGTCGAGGCTATGGTACGGCAATAGCTCGAGCGGGTACCAGCCGACGATGTCTTGACCGGCGCCGCCCTGGTTGTTGTGTAGACGTACCGTCGTACCGTCCGGGCTGATCAGATCGATCACCAGGTCGCCGATGTAGGTGTGAGAGATATCGAGGTACACTTCCACGCCACCGACGGTCGCGGCGAGCGCCACGTCCAGGAGAGCATCGACGCCCTCGGGTGAGTTGTCCGGGATATCCAGCGCCGGAGCATCACAGAACTCGGCACTGAGAATCGGGTAGAGGGTCATCTCGACGCCGGTCAATTGCTCGTCCTGACCCAACGCGATGTCGACCGCAGCTCCGGTCCACCCCTCCTTGGTCGCGGTCAGGTGATAATCGGTGGCGAACAATCCGTCGAACAGGAAGGTCCCGGCCTCGTTGGTAACGACGGTCACGTCGGCCGGCATCAGATGCACGAGCACGCCCGAGTCGTCGGACTCGCCGGCCAGATCGACCGCACCGGCGATGCTGCTGTTACCGAACTCCGGCGTGATAAGCCAGTTGACGGCGTTGTGCAGCAATCCTTCCCGCTCGCCGGTAGCCAGCGCGTTGTAATTGAACGCGAAGAAGACGATCTGTCCGCCCTCCGGCGCCGGGTTCGCATCGTAAGCAACCACGCTGCCATCGCTGGGGTAGCTGGTCCACGAACCGACGCGTGCCGCATCGCCGGCGACCGTTACCGCGTCGGCATCGCCGTAGCCGTTGTAGCTCAGAGCGATGGGGCCGTTGATGACATTCGGCACGCTCATCACGTAGTGCGTCGGGTCGGCGACGGTCAGGCTACCGCTGCTGTCGTGGTTCCAGTCGTCGATGTGAAGGACCGTCTGGGCAAAAACGGTGTCGTTCTGGTGGTCGTAGGCAACCTCACCACCCTCGATCAGTAGCTTGCCACCGGTGACGACGTGACCGACGAGCTGACCCATGATGGCCGTATTGAGCGTACCGGTATTGTCACCGCTGGCAACGATGACCAGATCGTAGATGCCCCAAGTAGCCGGGTCGGTGTTGCCGATCGACTCGGTGGTCGTCGTGTAACCGAGTTCCTCGAGGTCCGCCTGGATCTGCGACGCCGAGCGCGCCGCCGGCGCGGCGTACGCCTCCGCCAGTGGCTGGTCGTGCTTACCCAGCTTGGCCGGGTGCTGAACCATCTCATGCCGTGGGTTATCGTCGATGATCAACAGGTCGCCGTTGGTCGGCTCGAGCGCGAAATCGATGTTCTCGCTCGCCGACGCTACGGTCACCGCCAGGCTCTGCGGCACGAAACGGTACGACCTGACGATCACGTTATAAGCGAAATACGGCAACGCGCCGGTGGTGTAGATGCCGGTCTCCGGATCGGTTGCTACCTCGTCGTACTGCTCGCCGGTGTCGGTGCGGTAGACACCGATGGTCGCGTCGAGGAACGAGCCGTCCTCGGCGCTGGTCACCGTACCGGTGAGCACGCCGCTGGGCGCCTGGACGAGCGCGAAGGTCGGGTCGTTGGCGCCGTACAGCAGGAAGTACAGGGTCTGTGACGCCAGGTAGCCGAATTTGGTGATGTAGATGTCGTAGTAACCGACCGCCAGCTCGTCGGGCACGGTGAACGTACCGGCGGCGTCGGTGATCAGCTCGAACAACGGCGTGCCTGCGGGGTC
>JAUVBS010000077.1 GCA_030591105.1 bacterium
CCAAAGCGGCGAAACTGTGGTGACGCGAAAAATCGCGCTCGTGCAGTAGCCAAAGCAGGGACCGGAAACAGGGCCGCCTAAGGCGGTGGTTTCTGAGTAACATCTCAACGATGCGAAACCGCTCCATGTTGTGGGGCGGTTTCGCTTTGTACGGCACCGTCCAGCGCCGCGTCGGCAACACCAGGCCGTTGACACCCGGCCTTTTTGACTTCAATTCAACAAATTGGTACACTCACTCAGTTGTGCAGGTCTCGATTTACAGAACCATACGCATTTACCAGCTCGCCGGGTGGAAGGAAGTCTTGTCATGATTTCAAGATACCCGCGAATTGTCGTCATTCGGATGATGGCGCTCTTGGCGCTCGGACTGTTGTGCGGCAGCTCAACCGCGATGGCCGCTGGGCCCCACGACCAGGACGCTCCACGTCGGTCCGGCGACAAGGACATGGTCATGGACGGCCACGTCTTTCACGACGTTGGCGCACTCTGGAACCACGTGACCAACTTCGGTCTGATCGGCTCGCAACCCTCGCTGTCGGCGCCTTACTCCGACGCGCCGTCGGCCCGCTGGCCGGGCCAGGACGGCCTGGACTACCTGTGGTCCGGCGGCCTGTGGGTCGGCGCAACCATCCTCAGCGAGCATCTTGTGACGACCGGTCAATACACGGTCGAATTCAGACCCACCACCGCACCCGACGATACCATCTACGCCACAGCCCACGGCGCGATCGGTGGTAATCGCTACCCCTGGCCCTTATCCGACGACGACGACGACGGCCAGGAGAACGAGGACCCGCTGAACAACCGTGACGATGACGACGACGGCTTGATCGACGAAGATTTCGCCGCCATCAGCCACCAGGACTTCCGTTGCGTCTACAGCGACACCGCCGCGATCATCAGCGAGATCTTCCCCGATCACGTGCAGCTGGGCATCGCCGTGACCCAACAGACACTGCAGTGGAGCAACCCGGTGGCCGACGCTTTCATCGGTTACGATTTCACCGTTACCAACGTCGGCGGTCAGCTCCTCGAAGAGGTCTACCTCGGCCTCTTCGCCGACTTCGATATCCCTGCGTCGGGCAATGGGTCAGGCGACGATCTCGCGGGCTCGTGGTTCGGGGAGGTCACCGCATCGGACGGATCTGTTGTACCGGTCGCCGTGGCCTACATGGCCGACGGTGCCGCGAACGATCCGGCCCCTGGCTACGTCGGCTTCGTGCTGTGCGGCCACACGACCGATCCGGATGGGCAGATCGCGCCGCAAGAGGTGTCGGTGCGGAGTTTCCAGATCTTCAGCGGCAACTTGCCTTACGATCAAGGTGGGCTTCCGACCAACGACGACGAGCGCTACGATTCGTTGCAACGCGACGAGCACGATGCCAACACGCCGCCGTTCGAGGCGGACGATTACCGCGTACTGATTTCCAGCGGTCCTTTTGCCTCCCTCGCGCCGGGCGAGGCGATCACTTACCAGGTGAGCCTGGTGGCCGGCGACGGGCTCGACGGACTGCTAACGGCCGCGGCCGAGGCGGTCCTGACCTACCGCGGCCGCTTCTACGACCGCGACGGCGACCCGGACAATGGGGCCGAGTTCCAGGTGCACTGGCTGCGCTGGGAAGATGATCCGGTAGCAGCGCCCCCGGGCAATCTAGCCCCGGTAACGGCGCCACTACTAGCCGCCAGCCCGAACCCGTTCAATCCGCGCCTGAAAATCCGGTTCACCTTGCCCCAGGCCGGCACTGTTCGGCTCGGTGTGTACGACTTGCGCGGCCGGTTGGTGCGTACGCTGCTCAACGAGACCTTGCCAGCGGGCGAAGGCTCGGTCCTGTGGCACGGCGACGACGAGACCGGACGCGCCGCCGCCAGCGGCGTCTATTCGTTACGGCTCGACACCGCGGGACAGCTACTGGAGCGAAGAATCACGCTGGTGCGGTGACCCTCCGGGCCCAACGTGGTTTGACATATTTCCCGAGACACAACCGCAGGTTATGCCTCCGAGATCGTGTCTGTTCTGGTCTCGGTGACCACGATGATCTATAACAGCAATTAATAGCCGGTATTGACCTAAACAGAACCCCCCGGGGGGCTCGCATTTGAACTATGAGGCGCATATTAATGATCTAGGCCTTGGTCACACTATCGCGTGCACCGCGGGACATATGTCCGAAGGCACAACATAATGGGGAGAAATCGTTGCCAGAGATTAAAAACGGACTATTACTGTCTACTATCCGGCGGGGGCTTGGAGGGAGCCGAGGGTCAGAAGGGCCGCTAGCTATGTGGAGTCCATCGCCCCGGTAGGCCTCAGCCATGCGGAAGAGGATTAGCAAATCAAGAGCTATCAATAGAAGGAGAAACCAAAATGTCACTCGGCACACGTAACGGCGTTAACGTCGATGATTTGATGACCGCCATCGAGGCGGTCAAGACGGACCCGACCAACGGCAACCTGACCTTCACGGTCAAATCGAAGTGGAAGGACGGGTTCAAGGCCAACCACGCCACTGCTGGCTACGTCGTGGGCAAGGAGGCGGGCCAGCGTGCCAAGAGCCACACCGTCGCCACGGACGAGCCCAACGAGATCCTCGGTGGCGATTCGGGTATCAGCCCCGCCGAAACCCTCATCAGCTCGCTCGCCGCGTGCCTTACGGTGGGCTATGCGGCCAACGCTGCGGCGCTCGGGATCGATATGGACGAGCTCTCCTTCGAGATCACCGGTAACGGCAACCTCGAAGGCTTCATGAACATCGGGGACCGGCGGCCGGGGCTGAGCGATTTCCATATCAAGACCTTCATCAAGTCCAGCGCGCCGGCGGCGAAGCTCCAGGAGTTGCACACCTACGTCAACGAGCACTCGCCGATCTGGGATACGATCTGCAATCCGGTCACGATCAAATCCGAGATCGTCACCGAGTAGCCAGAACCCGACGGCCTGATGGCGGCTGCGTTCTGCAGCGTCAAACGATGCGACAGTTGCTGGCGACGAAAAAAAGGGCCCCCCGGGGGGCCCTTTTCGTTGCTGAAACGGAGGTCGAAGTCGCCTCGAGATACGGTAGACCGGGCGCCGCCGTAGCTGGTTCCGATCACGCGGCATTAACCCAGATTATACACGAATCGCCTGCTACGAATCGCTTACTGCGGCCCCGCTAATCCCCTGCCAGCTCCGCGTCCTTCAACCGCCGCGGCCCAGCATTGGCCACCTCGTCCGGACAACCGCTCGCGTACAGCTTGAAGTTCTCGATGAACCGCGCGGCCATGCCGTCGAACCGCTTCCAGTACTCGTCCTTGTCACCCCAGGTCATCTCCGGCACGAGCACGTCGTCCGGAACGTCGGGGCAACTCAACGGTACCTCGAAACCGAACAGTTTGTCGGTTCGATACTCGACGTCGTCCAGACGTCCGTCCAGGGCGGCGTTCAGGAGCGCTCGGGTGTGGTGGATCGAGATCCGCTTGCCGATGCCGAATGAACCACCGGTCCAGCCGGTGTTGACCAGCCAGCACTGCGCGCCGTGCTTCTGCATCTTCTGCGTCAGCATGTCGGCGTACTTGTACGGGTGGTGCACCATGAACGGCGCGCCGAAGCAGGCGCTGAACGTGATCTTCGGCTCGATGCCCAGGCCGATCTCCGTCCCAGCGATCTTCGACGTATAGCCGCTGATGAAATGGTACAGCGCCTGCTCCGGTGTCAGCCGCGCAATGGGGGGCAGCACGCCTTGTGCATCGCAGGTCAGCAGGATGATATTCTTCGGGTGGGTGGTGGTACAGGCGTCCTCGAGCACGCCCTCGACGTAACCGAGCGGATAGCTGCAGCGGGTGTTCTCGGTGAGGATGTCGTCGTCGAGGTCGAGTTTGCGGGTGATCGGGTCGAAGATGACGTTCTCCAGGATGGTCCCGAACTTGCTCGTACAGGCGTAGATCTGCGGCTCGTATACCGGTGAGAGGCGGATCACCTTGGCGTAACAACCGCCCTCGAAATTGAACACGCCGGTGTCGGACCAGCCGTGTTCATCATCGCCGATCAGCTGACGCTTCGGATCGGCCGAGAGGGTCGTCTTACCGGTGCCGGACAGACCGAAGAAGAGCGCCACGTCGCCCTGTTTGCCGACGTTGGCCGAGCAATGCATCGACAGGACGCCGGCGTTGGGCAGCAAGAAATTCATGACCGTGAAGATCGACTTCTTGATCTCGCCGCCGTAGCTCGAGCCGGCGACGAGGGCGAGCCGCTCGGCGAAATTGACGATGATCGCCGTATCGCTGCGCGTCCCGTCGACGATGGGGTCGGCCTTGAACTTGGGCAGCGCGATCAGCGTGAAATCGGGGACGAATTTCTGGTACTCACTGCGTGACTGGGGCAACAGGAACATGTTGCGCGCGAACTGACTCTGCCAGGCGTCTTCGGTGATGATGCGCACGGCGAGCCGGTGCTCCGGATCGTGGCCGGCGTAACAGTCCTGTACGAACACCTCCTCACCCTGCAGGTAAGCGAACATGCGGGTCGTCAAGCCGGAGAATTTTTCGGGGGTGATCGGCCGGTTGTACTCGCCCCACCAGACGGCGTCGGCGGTCTCGTGCTCATGGACGACGAACTTGTCCTGGGCGGCGCGGGCACTCCACTTGCCGGTGTTGACCATCATGGGGCCGTGATTGACGATCTGCCCCTCGCCGCGGAAGATGAACTCCTCGTAGAGCGCTTCGGTCGGTATGTTCCAGTACACACGCTTGAGGTGCTTCAGGCCGTGCTGCTCGATACCGTAGTCGCTCTTCAGTTCAGCGGCCTGGTTCTGGGCCGGCGTCTTGATCTTCAGGTACTTCGTCATGCTGCGTCCCCTCTAGCTCCCAGCCCGCACAGAGGGCCGGTCACACCGAGTCTGATCCGGGCTAATTCCAGTCCCGTATCAGCTTGCGGTCACCGATGTACAGTTCGTTGGGCGAGTTGGGGTCGAGCGCCCACTTGATACGCTCGATTCCCTCGTTGATATCCTTGATCGACCCGCAGTAGCTCAACCGCAGGTAGCCCTCCATGCCGAACTCGATTCCAGGCACCGTGACCACCTGCACTTTATCCAGCAGGAAGTTCGACAGCTTGGTCGAGTCCTTGTCGTAATAGCTGAAGTCGCAGAAGCAGTAGAACGTGCCGTCGGGTACGGTCACCCTGACACCATCGAATCCCTTGAGCTGCTCGACCAAGACGTTGCGGTTGTTCTCGAGCTGCACGCGCAAGTTGTCGACACTCGACTGCACACCGTTGATCGCGGCGACGGCCGCGTGTTGCAGCACGCCGGCTGGCCCACTGGTCTGGTGCGACTGGATATTGGCCATGATCTCGATCAGCTCGGGGTTGGCCACCGCCCAGCCGATGCGAAAACCGGTCATCGCATACTGCTTCGAGACACCGTTGACCACGATCAGCTTCGACTTGTCCGAGAGATCCTTGGCGTAATCGTAGCAGTTGATCGGTTTGCGACCGTCGAAGATCAACCGGTGGTAGATGTCGTCCATGATCAAGTAGAGTCCCTCGCTCTCGCAGAACTCCACGACATCGCGGATGAAATCCACCGAGTACATCGCCCCGGAGGGGTTGTTCGGACTGTTGATGATCACCGCTTTGGTGTACGAACCGACCCGCTCTGTGATGTCCTGGATGCGCGGGTAGAAGGTCCCATCCTCCGGTGGCGCCGGTACCGGAACCGCGCCGCACAGCCGGGCCATATCGGGGTAACTGACCCAATACGGTGCGGGGAAGATGACTTCCTCTTGCGGGTTCAGCACCGCCTGCAGAGCGACCATGATCGCCTGCTTCGCACCGCTGGACGCCATCACCTCTTCCGGTGTGACCTTGCGCCCGTAGAACTCCTCGGTATAGCGGATGATCGCCGCCTTCATCGCCGGCGTACCGTCGGCCGGCGTATAGCGCACTTCGCCCGAATTGAGTAGCGCGGCCGCCGCCACGATGGCGTCGACGGGAGCCTTGCTCTTTGGTTCACCGCCACCGAGGTGAATGACCGGATCACCCTTGGCGCGCAGGATCGCGGCCTTCTCGTTCAACTTCAGGGTGACCGACTCACCGATGGTCCGTGCGATCTGGCTGATGCTCATGGACTGCACCTTCTGTGGACTGAGCGGCAGGCGCCCATTCGCCGCGCCGGCTCCAAATGCCCCACCGAACACCCCCTTGCCGGAGGTGCTTCCTGTGTATTTGTACGAATTTAACCGGCGCCATCCAGAAAGCAAACGGCGTCGGTAGCAGGGAGGAATATTTAGCATGACGACCGGTCTGCAATCCCACCGCTCCGCTGATCCGGTACGTAATCGCTGCGCCCGCCCGCGGGGCGGCAGTTTCCCTGGCTGCCGGCTTGCGCCATCGTGGGTAAATTGTAAGCAGATCGTGCCTCCGTACCTCCAGGAGCCTGCCTCGACATCCGCTGCGCCGTGGACGGATCCCCTCCGCCGGAGGCTGGACTCGGCTGTACGTCCGAGTCCCTGATGTCCCGGGTCGGGCAGGAGCGGCCAGCCCGCCGTAGCGAGGAGGATCCCCATGCCGACAGAGATGAACAAGGTTATCGCCCGGCGCCACCTCGAGGAGACCTGGCGCCACGGCGACATGATGACCGCCGACGAGGTCATCGCGGAGAACATTTCCTATCACGATCCGATGAGCGAGAATATCTCCAACATCGACTCGCTCAAGAACTACATACACGCCGTGCGCACGGCGTTTCCGGATCTGAAGTTCACCGTCGAAGACATTTTCGCAGCGGGCAACAAGGTTGCTCTGCGCTGGACCTTCTACGGTACCCACCAGGGCCGGATCCGGGGCGCCAACCCGACTGGCAAGGCGGTGTCTTTCACCGGGATGTCGATCTACCATATTCTCGACGGGAAGATCAAAGAAGCGTGGATCGCCTGGGATTCGTACGGCTATATGCAACAGCTAGGCGTGGCTCCGATGCGGACCAGGGCGGCCGAGGTTTGAGTTGATCAGCTCTGGTGGCGCCGGCGGACGTAGACCGTCACCTCCGCCCGGGCCACGACTTCGCCCGCGGCGTCGACGATCTCCACCAAGAAAGTGCGTTCGGCCTTGCCCTGAGCAGCGAGGTCGGTCGTGATCGCCGCGAGGTCCGTATCGTCGATACGGTAGTCTGCACTGACGGTCCCGCGCCCCGGTCGGAGAAACTCGATACGGGCAGACTTGGCCCACACCACGTGCTCACCCGGCAGCAACTGCGCGAGCAAGACCGCGTGCACCGGATCGGTCATGGCGTAGAGCGACCCGCCGAACAGCGAGCCGTTGAGGTTGCGAGTCAACCACGAAAGCGTCAGTTGCAGGCGCGCGTGTCGGTAGTCAGGAGCGACGTACACACAGCGTGTGCGCGAGAAGAGGTACGGCGGATAGAGATTGAAGCGAAGCTTGTGGTACCACCGCTTCAAGCTGTCTTGGCTGATCATACCCACGAAATTAGCCTCTGGCGGGCTCGTTGGCGAGGTGAGCCTGCGGCGGGATGAGTCAGATTTCGTTTGGCTCGAATTTGTCCATTCCTTGACATCATTAAAACGATTGTTTTAATTGAGTGATTAAATCGGTCGATCCAAACAGGTGCTTGATCTACTGCGGGGTAATCGACGTGACGGAACATCGCCGAACCGATGGCCAGCCATCGACCAAGGAACGCTTGCTGGAGACTGCCGAGGAGCTGTTTGCCCAGCGCGGCCTCGACGGGGTCTCGGTGCGGGATCTCGCTGCCGCGGCCGACGTCAACGTTGCCGCGGTGAACTACCACTACCAGAGCAAAGAGAATCTCTACCGCGAGGTTCTGGTCCGGCGGCTGCAGTTCAAGCGCGACGCGTCGCTGACGGCTATCCGGCAATCGCCGCGTCGGACCGACGGAACACCGGAGCTCGAACCGCTGATCCGCGCGTTCGTGGCGCAGTACCTCGAAGAGACCATCACCTCTCCCGGCGGCAGGAACTTCATGCGCCTGATCACCTGGGAAATGCACGGTCCGCGTCCGGCGGGCGAGGCTTTTCTACGCGAGCTGGTGGTACCAATCCAACTCGCATTCGCCGAGGCGTTGAGCGCCGCGGAACCCCGCCTCGACCGCGCGCAGGTCTCGTGGATCATCCTGAGCATCGTTGGC
>JAUVBS010000187.1 GCA_030591105.1 bacterium
ATCTTTCCGGCGGCCGCCGTTGCGTTGGCCAGCGGCGCGTTGCTCTACCAGCGTGCGGCTCTGTCCGAGGCCGCGCTGCTGAGGCAACTGAGCCGGACAGCGCAAATCAGTGTGGCTGAGGTTGTCGTCTCTGGATCCGAGGCGGCCGAGGAACGGCCGCAGGCGCGGCCAACGACCGAGCAACGTCTGCTGGACCTGATACCGCTCTACCAGACCGTCAAGATAGTGACCTGGGCTCTGCTCGAGGCGATCTGCGTCCTTGGCTTGGTGATGGCCTTTCTGCGGGGAACTCCGTTGACGGCACTGCCTTACGCGGGGGTGGCGGTGGTCTTGTTGGTGCTGACCCGCCCGGACCTCACCGGGTTCCTGGCGCAGACCCAGGCGCTGGCCCGCCGGCAGTTCTGAGTCGCTTCGACAGCGCGCTGGAGCGACTGTCGGCGGCGTGTGAGAAGTCGTCAAACAGGCATATTTCCTGGCGTGGTCCGCGGCCGCTGACTACCTTTGTATTCTCCCGTTAACTGCTGTCCTGAAAGGGAATAACGCCGTGTCCAGCGACGAACAATACACTTGCCCGCACTGCGATTCGCGCCTGTCGCCGTGGCGCAGTCCCGACCTGACAACGTGGGGCGGCCGTATCCTTTACGTCTGCTTCAATGATGAATGTTCTTACTATCAGGAAGGGTGGGACTGGATGTGGCAGAAGTACAATGTGAAGGCTTCTTACCGCCACCGCTTCGACCCCGAGACGGGCGATACCGGCCCGCTGTCGGTGTGGTCGTCCGAAGCGCTGAAGGAACATACCGACGCCGATGCGACGGCAGATCAGAATGATCAAACAGGATCCGCTGAAGGTTCCGCCAAGGAGGGGCCCCGGTGAGCGACGAGCAGAAAAAACACGCCTCCGATAAAGGGCTCTTTGCTTCGAGCAAGGCGACGTTGCCGGGCGGCGGCACACCGTACCGCCCTCCCACCGAAGAGGAGCTGAACCCGATTACGCGGTTCAAGGAGAAGATCCTCGCGGACTACGACCGTCTCGGCCTCGACGACAAGTTCCAGTTCGGCTGCCACTCCGGCGTTCCGTGCTTCAATGAGTGCTGTGCCGACGTGAACATCTTCCTGACTCCGTACGACGTGCTACGTATGCGCCGGGCGCTGGACATCAGCTCGGCCGAGTTTCTCGAGCAATACACGCAGATCCCCATCCAGAAGGATCAGAAGTTTCCAGTGGTCATGTTCACACTCGACCACACACAGGAAAACAAACCGTGCAAGCTTGTCGGCGAGCAAGGCTGTACGATTTACGAAGATCGCCCCTGGCCGTGCCGCATGTATCCGCTCGGTCTGGCGAGCCCCAAAGATCCCGACGCCAACGACTTTTACTTCCTGATGAAAGAAGATGTCTGTCAGGGCTTCGAACAGCAGCACGAATGGACTATCCGCGAGTGGCTAGACGACCAGGGGATGGCGCCCTACGACGAGTTCGGCCGTCTGCTGAAGGAGATCACTCTGCACGATTGGTTCGGTAAGGGGCAGCCGCTCTCCCCGGAGCGGATGGAGCTGTTCTACATGGCCTACGATCTGGACAGCTTCCGTCGCTTCGTCCTGGAAAGCTCGTTTCTGAAAAGGTTCGAGGTCGAGGACGAGCTCGTCGCCACGATCCGGACCGACGACGAAGAACTGCTCCGTTTCTGTTTCCGCTGGCTGAGGTTGGCTCTCTTCGGCGAGCAGACCATTGCGATCAGGCCCGACGCGATGCCGCCGTCGTCAGCGGCACCGAAGCTGGGGTAGCCACGAACCGATGTTCACGCCAACGGCCGGTGGGTCGCGAAGCGAATTCCAACCCGAGCTAACCCTGCGCTTTCTCGTGCTTCCGCAACTTCATCCTGGTGAAGCGGCGTAACGTGGTCATGGTCTGATACGGTGTTCCCTCTGGTGCAACCAGGCCCTTTTCCATTGCGGAATACATCTCGAGCATCAGGTCGGCGGAATTTTCGCTCCAACCCATCTCCAACATCCAAGTGCGGGCGCGGTCCGCCGGCACGTTCACGTGTTTGACCGGCTTCTCCAGCACCTCGCCGATGATTTCGGCCGCACGATCGAAGGTCACGTATTTCGGCCCGACGATCTCGCGTAGTTCGCGGCCGGTCCACTCCGGATCGCAGAGCAAATTGGCCGCTTGCACCGCGATGTCGACGCTGGCGATCATCGGCCGTGCGACCGAGCCTTCGACCGGCAAGTACACTTCACTCGCCCCTTGGATATCCGGTAGCGAAAACAGGTAATTCTCCATGAAGTAGCCGGCGCGCAGGTGGACGATGTTCGTCCCGGTCTCGTCGATCAGTTGCTCCACTTCGCGCAGACTTTGGATCACGCCGGTGCCGCTGGTGTGCTGGGCGCCGATGCTCGAGACGTTCACCACGTGCGGGATGTCGCTGTTGCGGATGGCGCTGGCGACGTTGCGTCCCAATTGCTTCTGAAACCAGCACAGATCTTCGTGATGGTAAGCTTGCGGTGTGGCCCAGAACAGGGCCTCCGCGCCGCGAGTAGCGTCCTGGACGAAGCTCTTGTCCTCGAGGTTGCCGGTGTAAACGGTGGCGCCCCGCCGGGCGAAATCGGCGACTCGATCGGCTTCGCGGGTCAGTATGGTCACATGCTCGCCGGCTTCGAGCAGCATATCAGTCAGGACGCGACCGACATTGCCGTTGGGGGTGTTGATGACGATGGACATGTCTTCCTCCCGGTTGTTCTACCACCACCGGTCGTGCTCGTCGAAGGTCAGATCGTCGAATCGAGATCTGTCCTTCCCGAACGACCGGGTTTCGCGCCCGTCGTGAACAAAAGTCGCGTGTTCTCCGCAGATTCGGCTGAACTGAGCGGCGTGGACCTCGTCGTCCGGGGTCAGGATGAGGATCTCGACCAGTTTTTCCGAGTGCGGCGAGGTCAGGTCCTCGCAACAGACCGGGCAAGCGAAGTCGACCTCATCGCCGATCTGCAGATGGTCGCCGAAACTGTCGTCGCAGACGTAACGATAATCCGCCGGCTCAGGGCTGAGCTGGATCAGCCCGCGGGCGTCGCCCACGCGTACGGCAAGGACGATCGCTTCGCCGGGGTTCAGTACGGAGCGGCAGCGGGGGCAGGCGAATTTGGTTTTCACGAACCGTAGCTCCTTTGCCGACGGTGGCGCGTTGTTCTTGTGAACCTCACAGCGACTCGAGGACCAGAGCGATGCCCTGCCCGCCGCCGATACACATCGTGACCAAACCGAGGCGTTGCTTGGTCCGTCGCATCGAGTAGATACAGGTCAAAGTCAGTACGGCACCGGTCGCGCCGAGGGGGTGACCCATGGCGATGGCGTTGCCGAGGGGATTGACTTTTTCGGGATCGATGCCCATCTCGGCGAAGTCACGGATGCAAGCGAGAGCCTGCGGCGCGAACGCCTCGTTGAGTTCGATGTGGTCGATGTCTTGACCGGCAACGCCGGCGTTCGCGAGTGCCTGACGAACGGCCGGGACCGGACCCCAGCCCATGATGTGCGGATCGCAGGCGGCGACTCCCATACCGAGGATCCGCGCCAACGGCTTGAGACCGTGCTGCTCGGCGTCCGATTCCTTGCCGATGACCATGGCCGCCGCTCCATCGACGACGGCGCTGGCGTTGCCGGCGGTGATGATGCCGCCCGGTTCGAACGCGGCCCTCAGACGTGCCATCTTCGCCAGCGAGATGGTGTCGAAGATGTGGTTGTCGTACCTGACCTCGACCGGAGCGTCCGTCGCGTCGGTCTGTACGGTGACCGGTTCGATTTCCTCATCGAACCAGCCGTTGTCGCGGGCCTGTTTGGCGTTGACGTGGGAGCGGTAGCCGAACTCGTCGGCCTGCTCGCGGGTGATCTCGTAACGCCGGCCCAGTTCTTCGGCGGTGTTGGCCATGGCCATCCCCGCGGCCGGGTCGTACAGGCCCATCAGTAGCGAGTCCTGCAAGTGGGTTCCCGGCGGTAGCCCCTTGATGTCGACGGGACCGTACTTCTGCGTTGCGCTGCCGACCTTACGCCCGCGCCAGTTGTACAGGATGAAGGGGTACTGCATGCTCTCGCCGCCGCCGACGACGGTAAAGGGGCGCTCCCGGTCGTGACGCATACCGGCGAGCATCATCTCCGCACCGACGGCTATCGCTTCGGCGCCGCTGCCGCAGATACGCGCCACGGTCAACGCCGGTACGTCATCGCCGAGCCCGCCCCGCCATTTCATACCCTGAGCGGCATAGATCGAATCGCGGTGGCTATGAGTTGCCATGCCCATCACCACGTGGCCAATCAAGTTGGGATCGACGTCGGTGTGCGCGAGCGTCTCCTCGATGGCGATACCGCCGAGCTGAGTCGTCGTGAAGCGCGAGAAGAGACCGGGTGACTGGTTGTTCACGAGGATATCCGCGCGCGGCGTGCGGCGGCCTCCGTCGAGGATCACGATCGAAGTGTCGTTGGCCACGGTTGCCTCTCCTCACTCGTTCATGAAGGCCGCCGGGACCCGGGGGCCGTTCTGGATGAAGTTGGTCATACCGATACCGTAGTCGACCGTCTCTCGGCAGCGGGCGAAGCCGGCCGCTTCGACCAGCAAACCGTCGGCCAACGGCCGGCTCAAACCGTCGCGGATCACATCGACCAAGATCGCGTCGATGGTCAGGCTGCGGTGGCCGATGTCCACGGCCGGTAGCTCATCCGGCAGCGTCAGCGGATCGGCGGGTACCGGAGCCAGTGCGACATCGCCGGCCAGGTGATTGCGTATCAGCTGCTTGGCCGCGGTCACGAAGTCGGCGGTCGGTTCGCCGCTGGCCCACCCCAGTTCACAGGCCGCCGCGGCGCCGATCGGAGCACCGGTGCGCAACATTTCGATCCCCTTGGCCATACCGACGAGACGCGGCAGTCGCTGTGTGCCGCCGTAGCCGGGGGTGATGCCGAGGTTGACCTCCGGCTGACCGAGCAACAGACCGGGCCCGACGACGCGGGCGTGGCACGCCATCGACAACTCCGCGCCACCGCCGAGGACCGGACCGTCGATCGCCACGACCACCGGTTTGTCCAGCGCGGCGATGGCAGAGAGGA